>DAOQNB010000271.1:0-7329 GCA_035335845.1 Acidobacteriota bacterium
CCGGCTCCCGTTTGGGATTGAGCCAGGGTTGTTGATAGAGACCAAAGGTGACCAGCACTTTCATCGCCTCAGTGCCGTCAACCTGATACTCATACCCAACAATTGGGACATTGGGAAATGTCGAATCGCTCCCCAGGGTTGATCCAAAATCAATCAGGTAATGCCGAATAAAACTGCGGCCCTCTTCGGTCACAAACGTGTCAAGCGTGTTTCCGGCCCGGATATCATTGTGTTCCAGCCACGAAGCAAAGACGCGCAGTCCACGCACATCGCGGCGGTGTTCGTGTGGGATGAGGTCGTTTGGATCGTCTGGCCGGGTGCCATGGAAAAAGAATCCACCTTTGGGTTTGCCCTCCAGGAGTTTGCTGGCCACACATCGAAATTTCCCGTCAGGCTGACGAGCCACCCGACTCAACAGTTGATCCAGGTCGGCTTCGGTCATGGGGCGTTTTTTGCCGGTGTCATCGGTAAATGGGGCATCAGGTGCGAGTTTCAGCCGCGAACGATCAAGCCGGAACAGATAGTTTTCAGGCACATTGTACCCAATGGCAAAAAACAGTTTGGTCGAAATCACCTCGGCGGCTGTCGCCAGTTCAGGATTGTTCAGCGGATCAAATTTCAGAACATACACCGCCCCCTTCTGGTCGCGAATCGAAAACCCAGGGGTAATTCCAATGGATTTGCCACGAATGACAGTCAATTCTCCATCGGCTGGACCGGTGCCCTGATTTGGGCCGCGTTTGATGGCTTCAACCGACATCCGATGGCGTCCATTGCGATTGGTAAACCAGGACGAATCCGGGACTTCATCCACTGAATTGACATTGTAGGCCGGCTTGGGTTTGCCACTGATGGCCCGCAAGGTTCGAGGAATATCAACCGCCTGTTTTACATTTTGGAAAAGCGTATTGTTGGCAAAGTCATACAAATACCCGGTATCAACCTGTTTCGGTTCGGGGATGGTTTCCATATCGAAATCAAGCCAGATTGGCTCAATCCCTGGCTTTTGCGGTTGCTGGGCAAGTGCCGGAGTCCAGGTTGCCACCACCATCAGCATCACCAGGAAGATACATTTGGATTGATACCACCATTGACGGTTCATCGCGTGTTCACTCACTTTCTGATGCCATTTCAGGTTTGAGGCTCAAGACAAGGCTGAGGGCTTGGGGTTGAGGGCCAGGGGTTGAAGAATTGGTTTTATTTCATCCCTCATCCTTCATCCCTGGTTTCAGCCCTCTGTCTTCAAAAAGTTGGTCCAACCGTGAAAAATAACCGGGCGCCTTCGGGACTCTGCGCCCACAGGATTTTAAAAGCCGTAGTTCTCGGAGAACAAAACTGGATTCCGGCGCCAAATGTCGCCCGCAGGTTGTCAGGGTTGAATTCAGACCGCCGGTTAAATACCTGACCGACATCCACAAAGCCAAGGGCTTCAATTCCCATCACAAGCTGGTAGCGGTATTCGGCAGAGGCCAGAAATGAATTTTTCCCGTGAAAGCGGAAGGAATCGTATCCGCGCAACGTGTTCTGGTCGCCCAGCCGGGGAAGTCTAAAAAATGGAATCTGTGAGCCGCCTTTTTCCGTGTTGAAGTTGCCCAGTGCCCGGAGCGCCAGTGTTCGGCGTTTGGTGCCAAGGGGAATATAGCCCCGTGTATCAACGACATAATTGATGAAGCCAAAATCTCCGCGACCCACGCTGTCATTATTGGTCACCGTAAAACTGGCATAGCTTCCAACTTGTGGGTGAGATGGCTGGCCACGGCCTTCAAATTCAAGAAAGACTGAGGTTCCCACCAACGCGGCGCCTTCAGTTAAACCAGGAAGGTTTATATTCCCGAATTCCTGGTTGATTCTGGCAAACCGGGGATCTTTCCCGTCATACACCGAATTGCTCGAATAATGGACGCCCAGGCCAGCGCGCAGTTTCTTCACCAGTCTGGTGCTCAGCGTCAGGCCAATCTGGCGTTCCTGTAAATCATAGGTTGAGCGTTGGGATTTGCGCGACGTGGGCCCGACTCCCCAAAAATCTTCCTCTGGTCGGAGGCGATATGTCCCGGTCAATCCCAATTGGAGGTCCGGCATTGATTCTCCGCCGGGTTTGATGATGACCCCGGCGATTGATTCGAGATACCGTTTGGTTGTCAATCGGTGGGAGGTAAACAGACTGAATTTTTTCGACAAGGCGTCAGCCGTTGAGGCATAAACACCGAACCCAAAGCCAGATCCATCACCCAGATTGCCAAAGATTGGATGGAAGACCGGGTCTCTTAAAATCACTTCAATCGGATTAAGGCCCTTATTTTCCTCAAGTTTGGTCAATCCGGCATTCGCCTTTGGGGCCAGGACTCGAAACGGAGCCAGTAGAATTCGTCCAGGAAGCGGCGTCTTTTTTGGGAACTGGGTGACATCAATAATGCGCCGGCGGGCACTCGACGGCGGTGGGTTGCGTTCTTCACTGCGCTCTGTCAGGTCAACAATCTCAACCGGTGCTGGCGCATTTGGTTCCGTATCAGTCAACCCAGGGATCAGCAACAGGACAAGAACACTTGCGAGAATGTGCATAGCGGTGCTCCTTGCGCTCAGGGCTTGAGACGAAGGGATGAAACTCATTGAATCGGGGGGATATGCTCTCAGCACTGTGCGCGGCAATCAGATCGCCGGGTGTCTGAACTGAAAAAATCAGCGGTGGGACCCAAAAAATTATTTTCAGTCCGATCTCTTTTGCCCAGGCTCAGGCACACCAAAAGGTAGGTGAAACCCGTGGACTCGTCGCCAAACCGGGGCGTAGTTCTTCACTGGTCAAAAGAGATGGTGGGCTCCTGGACGAAAGTCGAGTGATTTATAACCGGGCAATGCCACGCTTAATGGCCAGAATCGCGGCCTGGGTTCGGTCTTCGACACCCAGTTTGGAGAAAATCCGGGTAATATGAAATTTCACCGTTCCTTCGGTGACAAACAATCGCTCAGCAATTTCAGCATTGGCCAGTCCGCCCACAATCAACCGTAACACTTCGGTTTCACGGTCAGTCAACTGGTCGGAAAACACCCGCTCAGCCAGTTTCTGTGCCACTTCGGGCGGAATATGCTTTCGTCCAGCATGGATTGACCGAATGGCCCGGAGCAGTTCCTCAACCGGCACACCTTTCAAAAGATACCCTTTGGCCCCGGCACGCAGTGCCGTATAGATATCTTCGTCGCCATCAAATGTGGTGAGCACCAGAATTCGAGCCGCTGGATGGTCTTTGAGAATGGCAGCGGTGGCCGTCACGCCATCCACGTCCGGCATCCGCAGGTCAATCAGGACGACATCTGGCTGATGCTGTTGATATAACTCAAACGTTTCTCGACCATTCGCCGCCAGACCAATAACCTCCATATCAGGCTCATATTTCAAAATCATGGCCATTCCTTCACGCACCACTGGATGATCATCAGCCAGCAGGATCCGGATGGTGGAAGGTGTTTTCTCCATAGATATCAATGATCTCCACATACAAGATGCAATATCACTTTTGTCCCCTGGGCTGGCTGGCTGGTCAGTGTCAAGGTGGCGCCGATTTGATCGGCTCGTTCCTGCATTCCAGTCAGTCCAAGTCCAGCTTTGACGGTTTGCGGGTCAAAGCCACAGCCGTTGTCTTCGATGCTGAGGGAAACCAGACCCGCCGAATCATAGCTTAATTCAAGGCGTAACTGGCCTGGGTGAGCGTGTCGCAGGGCATTGGTGACGGCTTCCTGCCCACATCGCAGCAACGTGGTTGTCACACTGTCGGGCAAGGCTGAAGGAATGCCAAACACAGCAAACTCTCCGCAGACAGAGGTGCCATGTGTCATGGCATCGAGCATCCGCCTGAGCGAATTTGCCAGCGAGACAGATTCCAATACCAGCGGGCGCAACGCCTGAACTGACCGGCGGGCTTCCAACAAGCCATCTTGAGCCAGGTCAATGGCAATCTGCAGATTTTCAATCGCCTGGACGCTATCACTTTTGAAAACACGCTCCAGGGCCTGGAGCTGGATCACAATTCCGGTAAATGATTGTCCCATCGTGTCATGGATGTCACGCGCAATCCGGTTGCGTTCCTCAAGTTTGGCAGCTTGTTTGGCTTGATCAGCCAGTTGCATCAGTCGCACGGCCAGTGCAGCCTGTTGCACCAGTGCTCGCGGAAGTTCGAGCCTGGAGTCGGGGGGTGGTTCGGTCAACGATTGATCATATGCCAGCCCGGCAAACCCAATGATTTCCTGACCTTGCAGCATTGGAATAACCGCGACCAGCCGATGTCCATTTACCTCGTGCCAGGCCCGGAACTGCGGCAGATAGGTGGTCTGCGGGCGTTGATAGTCAGCCCAGAGCACCTGGCGATCACGGGCCATAATTTCCCACACCAGGTCGCCGTCAACCTGAATCGGCTCTTGAAATACCCAGTTTCGAGCATCCTGGTGGATATCAATCAATTCGCCCCGGATCACCTGGGCCTGGATGTAGAGGGCCTGCGAACCTGGGTCATACACAAAGATCGCGCCGCTCACTGCTCCGCTGGCCTGGATTGATTCGACGAGCACCGCATTGAGAAAATCATTGAGGTTGTCCATCGACGTCAGGTGCGTTACTGATCGCCGGATTGCGGCATTTGCTTTGGCAAGCTCATCTGCCAGCCCACGGGCCGCCTGTTCGCGGGAAACCAGGATTGCTCGTTCTGCTTGAGTTCGCTGCCGCTCGATTTCCCGGCGGTGGAGGGCTGATGAAATGGCCGTCGCTGCCCCACGTAAGACCTGAATCTCGCCATCCGAGTAAAACCGTTCAGTGTGGCAGTCATCAAACCCAATCGCCCCCCAAAATACCCCATCCAGAAAAATTGGGACAAAGAGGTCACTTTTATTGCTGGTTGCGAGATTCAACTGTGCATTGGCACCAGTTTTGAGGTGAGCCGGTGAAGAGTATGGCTGGTTGGACATCAGTGGTTCAAAAACTTCCTGATATTCATGAAAATGAAATGGCCCCCAGCCGACGGTTGTCGCCAGGGTTTCAATATCGGGAGCATTCCACTCGGCAATGAAAAATCCGGCACGGTAGGTGTGGTCATAGTGGATTACATACACTCGATCCAGTCCGGTTAATTCACCCAGCGCCGTAATCGCCGAAGACAGAGCGCACCCAAAATCATCTTGCTCAACCATGCGTCGTGTGGCTTCAACCACCGCCCGAAGCAAGGCATCCTTGCGCTCAAGTTCGATGGCTCGAATCTGAGCCGCTTGTTCACGTTCAAGCATCAGGGCGACTTCAGCCGCCCGGCGGTGCTCCTCGCTCTTATGGCGTTCGATAGCGCTGGCGATGGCGGCGGCGGCGGTTTTGAGGACCGCGACATCGGCCTGATTCAACTCAGTGAGGGGGGTGCGATGGTCAAATCCAATGATGCCCCAGGTTTCAGAGTGACATCGAATCAACACACTGACATTCCAGACCACACCTGAACTTTTTTGTTCTGAGCGAAACGGCTCTGGGCATTCCTCAATCACAAACACATTGCGACCACTCAGGATCGCTCTCAACACCCCTGACAGCGAGCGTCTGATCGGAAAACGCCGAAGCTCTGGTGTTGTGTATCGAACGCTACCCACTCGCTGCCATTCAGTTACAACCTGCTGCCATCCGTGGCATTCCAGATCATCTGGGGTCCAATCAAGTCGGGTAATCACCACCCGGTCAGAGTTGGTGGCGTGTCCTAGCTTTTCAACAACCTGTTGAAATCCTTCGATGAGATTGGGGGTGGCAAGCAGGGTTTGTGAAAGGTTGGCCACTTCATCCAGCAGTTGAATATGGCGTTGGAGCTGAACTAAATCGCCTCTGGTTTGTTTGCTCTGAAGGAGTTGGTAAGGAAAGGGAGACCTTCCTTCCAACGGTTCGACGACTGGTCCGCGACCATCCACCTCAAGTTTCGAATTCAATCTTGGAGGTGCGGAAAAAGTGGCTTCTTGATCAAATGGTTGATTCAACGGAACGAACTCACGTGGCTGGTTCATGTCGCCCTCGCGGATATGAGGCAAACTGAAGGCCCTCAATCATCCAGAGAAAATGCTCCACTGGTTCCTGTGGCAGAGCCGTTATGACAATGCGTCGGGGCCTGGATCTTCTTGTGGGGGGAGACCGTAAAATCCTGTGAATTGATATAAAAGGGAAAGTAATGGCTAACACATAGCAATTATTTAAGTTAGCCTGGAGATACTAACCCCTGAACACTATGGGCTGCAAGGCGGATCCGCTGGACGGGTCGGATTGAGCATCAACTCGACGAAAGTCGAGTTATTCGCTCTTTCAAAAGTCAGGAAATTTGGTTTTTTCCGGGCGGAGGTGAATTTCTGGCCTGGAGGATATCGACAAGCGGCTGAGCAATCCCTAATATCGGTCAAGGCTACCCAGCAAACACCCATCTGCCAGAATAAGTACCTTACCGAAAATTTCCAGACATTTTAACCACGGAAAACACGGAAAACACGGAAAGAAATCAAACACTTCCAAAATTCAATATCTCAGGAAACTTTTGACAAGGTACTTAACATACGGCGGAAGCCAAAAACTCACCGCCGAGAACCATAACAGGTTCGATTGATTGATTTTACCTGGTGGTCCCTCGTGGCCTTTGTAGTAAGAAAATGATGCACTGATTTGATTTCCAATCAAAGGCCAGTCTGTTTCCTTCACCCCCTCAATCTGATTAAATTTGGAGTTCAGAATGCCCAAGCCTGTGATTGTTGCCGTGGATGATGACCCGGAAGTTTTGCGGTCAGTTGATCGGGATCTGCGTCAGCGGTATGGAAGCCAATACCGGATTATGCGGGCTGATTCAGGCCAGGCGGCTCTGGATCTGCTTGAGAAACTCAAGGCGCGAGCCGATGCGGTGGCGTTATTGCTGGCTGACCAGCGGATGCCGGGGCTGTCTGGGGTTGAATATCTGGACCAGGCACGAGTCATCTTTCCAGATGCCAAACGCGCCCTCCTGACCGCATATGCCGACACGGAAGCCGCCATTCAAGCCATCAATCGAGTTAAAATTGACTACTACCTGATGAAACCCTGGGACCCACCCGACGAGCACCTCTACCCGGTTTTGACAGATTTACTTGACGACTGGTCGAGCGGATACCAGCCTCCATTTGAAGGCATCCGCCTCATTGGTCATCGCTGGAGCCCGGAAACGCACCGCTTAAAAGAGTTTCTGGCCCGTAATCAAGTTCCCTTCCGCTGGCTGGATGTCGAATCAAACCTGGATGCCCAATCACTGGTTCTGGTGTCAAGGCTGACCAATCCGACCTTTCCCCTGGTTTCATTTCCTGATG
>DAOQNB010000272.1:0-7326 GCA_035335845.1 Acidobacteriota bacterium
CCTGTTTTCAACCAGGATGCCACCAGATCAATCTTAATTTGACTTCCAATAAAAAACCGACACTGGTCAAGTCCGCTTGCCTGGCAGCCAATTTCAATACAGGCAAGGTCAATCTGGGCAGCCTGTCCAAACACTCCGGCCAGAAATCCGGCATATAGATGACAGATAGGATGGTGGGCCTGTTTGACAGCCGCTGCCACTGGGGAAGATTGCACAATGGCAAAAGCATGTCCTTCTTCTTCAACAACTTCGACTTTTCCCCAGCCAAGCTCTCCCAGTGACTGGTTTAACGTCGAGATAAAAATTGGCAACGCCATGGCCGATACCTCGACTGGATGTCCTCGATCAGCCTGAATGACGCGTTCCAGTTCAAGACAATGCCGTTGTCCCCAGCCAACACCGACTTCATAAAGCCAGCCGCCCGGCCCCTGATCGCCCAGGGTTTCAGCCGCCTGAAGCACCGCCAGGATAAAGTCTGAACCAGTTAGTGCCAGCGGGTTCCCGTTCAGAGTCGTCACCGTGCCGGTTTCTGGGTCCGCCGCCGCCCATTCACGCCAGGTTCGAGGCTCAAAGTTCAGAGTTGGTAAATCGGCAATCACAGGTGGAAATCCTCCAGTATCCAAATTCTGAGTTCTCAAGTATAAATGAGCGAACTCATTGATATTGAACCTGATATCTCACTTATCATTTATAATTCATCCCGCATACCTGACGTGTCATCGCGAAGGCGTTGGAGCAAATCCGGGTGGGACATCCCTGGAACCAGCAGTTTTCGCACCCTGGCGGCAGTTTCTTCGGAGCCAATGATAAACTGGCAATATTCGGCACCACTGGCCCGGCAACAGATCTCGACCGCCTCCAATCGAATTCCTTCAAAAACGGAAAACACCCCGGCCAGCATTCCAGCAATCACCCAGTCAACCGGTTCCGGCGCTGGTTCCAGATTCAGTGCCACGGGTGAATGATAAAAGGTCACCAGGGTCAACCCATAGACATACACCAGATCACAGTGCCCCCAGCCACCTTCGCTCCACAGCGCATCACAGGCTTTGATCAAGGCGCGTTTCCCCTTTGGGTCACCCTTTCCGGCACCGACTGACTGACCGGTGAACCGATGTTGCAACCCTGGGAAAGATCGCTCCCCCCAGTACCGGCCAATGGCATATAGCACCGATTTCCCGTGATTTCCCGCCAGCGACTGAATCGTGCTGGCCTGCAGTGCCTGCCAGAACCCTCGGGTCAGCCAGATTCTTCGTTCGCCGCTGGCATCCATCAGGCTGCCATCACCAGCATTGGAGACCAGAGTATCGAGGCATTGAGCCAGATTCAGAGGTAAAGCATTGATTGACATAGAGATGTACTGCTTTCTGCCCACCCGCTCACGCAGGTGGTACTGACTATTCGCGACTCGCTTTTGCCCGCTCATTCCCATCATCAATGACCACGTGGATTGACTCGGGTTTGACGACCACCGGACGTCGGATGCGGAGCAACCGCCAGATTCCCATCAAGGTCAGCAACAAGGCAAGCACCAGAAACAACAGTGGAGATTTGGGGTACACCATCACCCAATAGCCGATGTACCCCAGGCCAAACAGAATATAAAACCCTGGCAAATAGCGTTGAATTGATTGAGTTTTCACAAGAAATGCGTGTGGAGTGCGGTGGTCTGACACCGCTTTCGGAATTGTGTGGAGTGCGGTGGCTTGACACCGCTTTCGTTAAAGCTGAAATCGGACTTTGAGCCCCGGAAACTCAGTAGTCAGAATTTGTTGAGCCAGATGGAATTTCATTTCCAAAAATCGGTGATGGAACTCCTGAACCGCCGGGTTGGTCGGCTCGGCAAATTGCGGGTCAAAAACTGAGTTGTGACCACCAAGCACGACCATATCACCATCAGATCGCAAATATCCGCCCCCAACCACAAAAAACTCAACGATGTGGTCTTCCATGCGGGCACCAAATCTTTGTTCAAGAAACTCCCGGATTTTCCCAACCACCAGCGTGCTTCCCCGTTCATAACCAGGAATCACCCCGAGAAAGGCATGATCAGCCAAAATCACAATCAAAAAGCGGAAGGTTTCCGTCGCCGGAAGGCCCTGTTTCAGTTTCTCGATAAACCCACTGATCAGCGCCTGGTCATCGGGGAGCACCGAAGGCATCGTTTCAAGTGCTTTATCCAGATCCAACCGAAACATTTCAGTGGCATCCAAATGCTCAGTAACCTGTGTTTTGGCCATCGACACATTGGTTTGCCCGGTAATCCCACCGTAACTTTCAGAGAAATCAAAGATCAAATTGTGAACATTGCGGGTTACGGTTGGGAAGCTCAACAATAAATCCCGCTGTTTAATGCTTGGCATCAGTTGTTTAAATCGGTTATGAAAGACCACAGCATCATGGACATACTCACGCAGGTCACCTCGCCGGTAGATCGACAGGGCTTTGAGAAAAGCCATTCGATCTTCGGGACGCTTCCCCAGAAAATCCTGATAAAATCGCTCAAAACTCTTGATATCAGCTTCGGTTAGCGGGATATCCCGGCTTAATCGTTGTTCCGGAACTGACGGCTGGACATCTGGAAAATACTGATTCTCAATCATGGAGACTTCCTTCTACCTGCAATCATGGTTTGAAATGCGGCTGGTGGGGAAACTTCACCCCAGAGATGGATATTGATTTAAGTTATTTATTTAAAGATATTTGTCGTCAATGAAAAAATCATGGAACTTCTTGCGGAACTCCTGCAAGATTAAAGAAATGATCATCTTTTGTCCAGAACTGGGGAACGCTCTGACCACGACTGACACAGGCAGGTTGCAATGCTGCACAAAGAACAAGAAGAATGGATTCTACAAAATGCAGTGGCCAAGGGGTTGATCAGTCAGGGAGATTTGCGCGCGCTGGAAGATTCTATCGGGCATGCCATTACCTTTGAAGGATTGCCGGTTTGGAGCGAGCGGATTGACTACCTGGTTCGTGAAGGACGCCTCAATCAGGCAACGGTTGAATCGCTGGCGATTGAAGCCGGGACCCACAATCCGACCCTGGGCGACTCGGCCACCGGCCTTGCCCACGCCGAAACCATCCCTATGTCCGGGTCACACCGGCTATCGCCCATCAATTCCGATGGGTTCCCCGTCGAAAAACTAGAGCATTACGAGTTTCTGCACCTGCTCGGCCACGGTGGCATGGGTGTGGTGTATAAAGCACGTGACCGACGGTTAAACCGCGTTGTGGCGCTTAAATTCATTCGTGGCAGCGACCCCCGGCAGGTTCAACGATTTACCCAGGAAGCCCGCGCCCAGGCTCAAATTGACCATGCAAACATCTGCAAAGTGTATGAAGTTGGTCAGGTTGATGGAAATCCCTTTATTGCCATGCAATTTATCAATGGGCCTTCCCTGCGCGATGCTCAATCGGATATGACCATTGAACAAAAAGTGACGGTGATTCGGGATGTGGCCGATGCGCTTCAAGCCGCTCATCGCCAGGGGATCATCCATCGCGATATCAAACCGACCAACATTATGGTCGAACAACTTGAAGATGGTCGCTATCGCCCCTTTGTCATGGATTTCGGGCTCGCCCGCGATATGGGCGCCAACGATGGCCTGACCCAGACCGGGTTCATTATGGGAACCCCATCCTATATGTCACCCGAACAGGCTCGGGGTGAGGTCAAACTGGTAGACCGGCGGTCCGATGTCTATAGCCTTGGGGCAACGCTCTATGATTTGCTCTCGGGGCAGCCCCCATTTGACGGCACCACGGCCATGGGGGGGATGCTCCAGGTGATTTCCCGCGAGCCGGTGCCCTTGCGCAAACATCTGCCTGGGATTCCAGTTGATCTTGAAACCATCACCCTCAAGTGCCTTGAAAAAGCCCCACATCGCCGCTATGACTCTGCCCATGCCCTGGCCCAGGACCTGCAGGCCTACCTTGACGGCGACCCCATCCAGGCGCAGCAGGCATCACGCTGGTACCGATTTGTCAAAAAAGCGCGCAAAAACAAAGTGGCCACCGGATTTGCCCTCCTTGCGTTTCTGGTGTTTGTGGTCATGACGGTGGTGGTGGTTCGCGAACGCTGGCAGGCTTCAGTCCAGGCGCAGTTGTCACAGGAATTTGGCGAATCAGCCAAAGAAATTGATGCCTTGCTGCGTTTTGCCCACCTGATGCCCCGGCACGATACCCGGCGCGAGCGAAGGCTGGTTCAGGAACAAATCAGCCGCCTTGAACGCCGAATGCAGGAAACGGGCAGCGTCAGCCAGGGCCCTGGAAATTATGCCCTGGGGCGTGCCTACCTGGCACTCAATGATTATGACCGGGCCTGGGAACACTTCCAGATTGCCCAGCAAAGCGGATATCAATCGCGTGAATTTTCCTATGCCCTCGGGCTGGTTCTTGGCGAACTGTATCGAAAACACCTGGAAGAAGCTGAACGCAGCCCAACAGTGGCGATTCGGGAACGACGTAAACGTGAACTGGAAGACCAGTTCCTGACGCCGGCACTCAACAATCTCAAGCAATATTCCCAAACTGAAGACACCCGCCAGCGCGGACATAGCGACTATATCAAAGGGCTCATCGCCTTCTATACCAGGGACTACCCACTCGCCATCCAGAAAGCCCAATCCGCTTTTGAACAGGTTCCCTGGCTGTATGAAGCCAAAAAATTGGAAGCTGATGTGGCCGTGGCCCGCGGCGAGGAAAAATCCGATAAAGGCGATTATGCGGGCGCGATAGAGGAATTTACCCAGGCGGGTCAGGCCTATCAGGAAGCCATCCGCATTGGCCAAAGTGATGCCACCATTTATGAAGGGGATATTCAGCGCTGGTTTGGTATGGTCACGGTCGAAAGCGCCCAGGGAACACTGACCGATAAAACATTCCAAAACCTTCTGGAAGCCTGCGACAAAGCGCTGGTCATCAATCCCGAAGCCGGTGTGATTTTTAATCGGAAGGCGGTGTGCTACTGGCGAATGGGAGAACGGCAGTTTCTTCAGGGTGAGGATCCGCGTCAGGCCCTGGATCAGTCAGTGGCTTTTGCCCAGCAAGCGATTGCGCTCGGAACCACTCGGGCCAACGTCTATCGCAATTTAGGAATTGCCTATTCAATTCGCGGCGAATACGAGATGTACCACGGTCTTGACCCACAGGATTCGTTTAACCGCTCAATCACCAGTTTGAATCAGGCACTGCGCTTTACGCCAAATGACACAGGTGCCTACAATGAGCTTGGGATTCTCTATAATTCATTGAGTTACTATGATATGGAGCACGGGAAAGACCCCCGTCAGAACATCAGGCAAGGCATCGAAACCTACCGGAAACTGATTCAGATTGATCCGACCTATACCCCAGCCTTCACCAATATCTCCAATGCCTATAGCACGCTGGGAGATTTTGAAATGCAAATTGGTCTGGATCCAACCAATTCACTCACGCAGTGCCTTGAAGCCATCAACGAAGCCCTCCGGCTCAATCCAAATTCCGGCGCGGATAATACCAATTTGGGCGGTGTCCACAATCTGATGAGCGAATACCGGCTCAAACAAAATCAGGATCCAATGCCAACGGTGCTGCAAACTCAAAAAGCGGTTGGCAAATCCATTGAAATTAACCCAACCAACCCATCGCCATACATCCTGGGGGCTGAAGCCGAAATCCTGGCAGCACGATGGGTAATTAGAAATAATCAATCGCCGGAATCCTACTTTGCCAAAGCCGAAAGTATGTTCCAGGTCGCGCAAAAACTGAATTCAGAGGATGATTACCTCTACTTTGCCAGATCTGAACTCTATCGCTGGAAAGCTGAATGGCAATTACAGCACAACCAAAATCCATTGCCGGCAATCCAAACCGGGCTGGCCGAGCTTGACCGGGCGCTGCAGATCAATCCAACCAACTCTGAAGTCATTGCTCGCAAAGGTGTGCTCTATCGCTTACAGGCAAAAGCGACCCGTTCAGCCACAACCCAGGCCATGGCAATCAAACAGGCAGTTGAAAATCTTGAGAAAGCATTTCAACTCAATAGTTTACTAAAATATGAATATGGTCAGTATTTGACAGAAAGTCAGTCGTCAGTCGTCAGTAGTCAGTAGTCAGGCGTTGGGATTTTGGAATTGGTGTCAAGTGTATTTGGTTCTATTTGAGTCAGTTATGAATAATTCTTTTCAAGAACTCCACACACTACAATATCCGGGTTTTATCGACTGACGACTGACTTATCAACGACTGACTACTGACTCCACACAAGGAGAAATATTTTCAACATGCGAACGATCCACACAGCAATTCTCTGGGCACTGATTGGCAGCGCAGGGCTGAGCATTCCGATGGTGTTGCCAGCACGCTCAGTTCAGGCCCAGGATATTCAAAACAGTGAAGAAGCCCAGGCGCGAATGCAAAAAGGCATTTCCCTGTATCAACAAAGCCAGTATGCAGCGGCACTGACCGAATTGCAGTTTGTTGCCGAACGCTATCCGAATTATGGTGCCGCCTATCGGCTGGCCGGATTGTGTCAGTTACAGTTACAGCAATATGAGCCAGCCGTCGTGTCGCTAAAGCGGGCCAATGAGCTTTCAATGGAACAGGAAAAGCGCGAAGATTCCGCTGCCCGGATCGCCCTGAGCCGGGCATTGTTTTATGCCGGTAAATTTGAAGAAGCCATCCCGGAATTGACCTACGCCGTTTCTCAAAAACCAAACGACGCCACCAGCCATTACCTGCTCGGAGCCACACACTTTCAACTCAAACACGAACCTGAAGCCCTGGCCAGTCTGTCACAAGCCGTAACCCTCAACCCCAAAGATCTTGCCTCGTGGAAACTCTTGACGGGTATTCATTTACAGCGATTGGCCGCAAACCCGGAAGATAAAACCCAACTCACCAAAACCCAATCAACTCTTCAGAGTCTGAAATCCCTGGACGCATCGGCAGAAAGCGCCGGGCTGGCCGGACAGTTTTATTTGCTCACCCGACAATTTGCCAAAGCCGCACCGGAGCTTGAAAAAGCGGCCACGGCGTCTCCTGATAACGGCCTGATCCAATTTAACCTGGGGATTGCCCTTTCGCGCAGCGACCAGTTCGCCAAAGCGGCGCCAGTGTTGATTCGAGCCAGCGAACTCCTGCCCGAAAACACCAACGTGCTCAAGGAATTGGGCTATGTCTATGAAAAGGATGGCAAAGCCGAAAAAGCGCGGGCGGTGTATGAGAAAGGTGACCAGCTTGCAAACGGGCAGGATGAGTATTTCAAAACCGCATTGGAACGCGTGAAATAGCGGATGGAGAATAGGGGATGGAGGATAGGGGATGGAGAATAGG
>DAOQNB010000273.1:0-7316 GCA_035335845.1 Acidobacteriota bacterium
TATCCTGATTCCAACCTTGAAGGCGGCAATCCCTCATATGATTGTTGCCCCAACCATGGAGCGACCAATGAATGTTGCCAGCACATCCAATGCCTATCTGGCATTGCGGGCTGCATTACACAAGGTCGTTGAATACAACCGTTACACGGTTGAACACAACCAGCCACCGATTCATCGAATTCTGGTTCCAGGATTAGCAACGGGGATTGGCGGTATGAATGTTGACACCAGTGCCCGCCAAATGCGAAAAGCCGTGGATGAAGTGCTTGCAGACGCCTCTGGGGTCAATCCTGCTTCGTAAAAAACAATGTGCCCGACTTCTTCAGCCCGATGTCTTCAGCCCCAAGCCCGACTTCTTCAGCCCCAAGCCCCAAGCCTCTATTTCCCTCCATCCCCCGTGGCGTAATACCCAAGCCGGTGATGCGCCTGTAAATCAACGCGGTCTTTGACTTCGATTTTGATAGTGCGGAAGGAATCATCACGCGTGGATGGCGTGTAGGAAAGCACGTACTGTTGCCGCAAATCCTGCTCGATTTGGTCGAAGGCAGCAATGAACTCCCGGTCCTGGCGTGGATAAAACGCCCGTCCACCAGTTGCCGCACAGAGCCGTTCCAGCACTTCGCGGTTGACATCCTTGGCGTTTTCTTCCGTCGGGCTGGTAATCCCAATTGCATAAATGCTCACGCTCGACCGCCAGGCCCGGTCAATCGCTTCGCGGAGCTGAACGCTCCCTTCGCCATCATACCCATCCGTCAGGAGCACAATCACCCGCCGTGAATTGGACGCCGCCGGTTGTGACAACAAATCATCCACCGCCAGATAAATCGCCGCGTTGAGCGCTGTTCCTGCCGGTTGGTTGTTGCCTGGATCAAACGGCATCACCTGCCCAATCGGAGTCGGGACGTGGTAATCAGCTTCGGCAATTCCCCGCCGGAGCACTTCCAGATCATTGGTCAACGGCGCCGCCTGAACCACATCCTGCTGAAAAACCATCAAGGCCGCCTTGTCGTCCTTTAACCGCAGCACCTGATTTAAAAACTGAAGCGCTGCGCGTTTGGCAATCGAAAGCCGGCTCCGCATGCTGCCGCTAAAATCCACCAGCAACGCCAGCGTCAGCGGGGTGTCAGAGATTCTCCCCAGCGAAGCAACTTCCTGCTCCTGGCCATTTTCAATCAGCCGTAAGTCTTCCGCTTTCAATGTGTTGATATAGCGATTTTGCCGGTCGGTCACCGTAAACGGAACAACCACAAGCTGGGTGTTGAGCCGCAGCAGGGTGCCTTCGTCCGGGAGCGCGCCTTCGGTTCGCACCCGCAGAACGGTGTCTTCCTGGCCGGGAATGACCTTCTTTTTGTCATCGGTTGGCTGCGATTTGGCAGGGGGTAATTCCTGAGAGGAACGATGAACCGCAAAAGCAGAGACACTCCACTCACTTGCGATGAGAAAGCAGCACAACGCCAGACACAAAAATCGGGAATGGTACATAACAAGGTTCACAACTTGGAAAATGAAGCTGCCTGTGCAGCAGGTTGGATGCAGAGTAAAAGATTCCTTTTGAAAAGAAAAGCGGGTGAAATTTCGGAAGCAGGGTCTTGCGCACTGCGTCAATCTTCAGTAAGATGAATGACGATTCATTCAGTCTCCAAAACAATCAAACAAGTGCTTACCGTGTGTGTCAACCAGGCAGCGAACGGCTTCATCCCTCCTCCCTCGAACCGGCGCTTCCTCGCTTCCAAACCCTTACTTCCTCAAGATCTTTGCGCATGGCTATGGCCACATTGAACCGAACTGCTTCGCCTTCTTCCAGCCGTACGAACGGAAAACATCAGGTCATCTTACGGGCGGCCACCAAAGTCTTTGCCCGCAACGGTTTTTTCAATTCAAAAGTGGCAGATGTGGCTCGTGAGGCCGGAGTGGCCGACGGAACGGTGTATCTGTACTTCAAAAACAAAGATGACTTGCTGCTTTCGATCATCAACGAAGCCCTTGAAATTGCTCACGAACGCCTCAGCCAGGAACTCCCACTTTTTTCCGACCCGTTTGAGAAATTGCGCCGCATGGCCGAACTTCACCTTGAGTTTATGGGGAGTGATCGCGATTTAGCCGTGGTCTTTGAAGTTGAAATCCGGCAATCCACCAAGTTTATGGAACAGTTTTCTACCACAAAACTGAGCGCATACTTTAAACTCATCCGGCAGATCATCGAAGAAGGCCAACAAAGTGGGCACTTTCGGAGCGACTTCAATGCTCAAATTGCCACCAAGATTTTTTTTGGCGCCCTGGATGAAATGGTCACCAACTGGATCTTGAGCCATAAAGCCTACAATCTGGCGGACTACGCCAAACCTGTGGTCGAGTTACTTTTTCGCGGTTTTGCCCGCCCCAGTGAAACCTCAGCTACCCAAACTGCCTGATTCTTGTTGTTTCCGTGATTTCGCCGTGTCAGGGTATTTCCTCCTGAGATCGTCACGGATGTTCCAGATGACACCTGCTCATTTCACATTCCAGAGGATTGTTGACCATGCAAGCAACGGCAGCCGCAAAAGCCACCGGACAACCCCGGACCATCAATGAAATTTTCGCTCAGGCGATTCAAAATCACCGCAAAGATGATGCCTTTGCCTATAAACACAACGGCGAATGGATCAAAGTTTCGCACGATGTGTTTGTAAGCCAGGTCCGCGATGCACGCGAGGGATTTCTCAAGCTTGGCATCAAACGCGGGGACCGACTCGGACTTCTTTCAGAGAACCGCCTCGAATGGACCATCACGGATCTCGCCATGCTCAGTTGCGGCGGGATTACGGTCCCAATTTACGCAACCCAGACACCTCAGCAGATAACGTACATTCTCAACGACTGCGAAGCTGAAGTATTGTGCCTGTCCAGTGCCAAACAGCTTGCCAAAGTGATGGGCGAACTTGCCAACCTCCCGCATATTCGCGCAATTGTCACCTTTGACCAGGTTCAGCGCCCAGCCGAACTCCCTGACCGGATTACCTTTTTGAGTTTTGAAAAGCTCCGCCAGACTGGAAGCAGTACCACCAGCACGGCTGATTTTTTGAAAGAACTGGTGAAAGCAGCCAATCCTGAGGACCTGGCGACCCTGATTTATACATCGGGGACAACTGGCGAGCCCAAAGGGGTGATGCTGACCCACTCTAACATTACTTCAAACGCGCTGGCCGGGGTTGAACGCATTGAATGTACTGCTCAAGATATTGCGCTTTCATACCTGCCGCTCTCTCATATTTATGAGCGGACGGTGATGTATGTCTTTATTTTTGCTGGTGTCAGCGTGTACTTCGCGGAAAGTGTTGATGCGATTGCCGCCAACCTGACCGAAGTCAAGCCAACCGTTATGACCAGCGTGCCCCGGATTTTTGAAAAAATTCTGGCCAAAATCGAAAGTGGAGTGAAAGAAGCCGGTGGCTTGAAAGCCAGGTTGTATGCCTGGGCAATGGAAAACGGCAAAGAATATGCCCGGATGGTCAATGACGGCAAACCAGTTCCTTTTTTCCTTAAATTTCAGCGTGATCTGGGCTACAGCCTGGTTCTGAGCAAAATTAAAAACCGGATTGCCCCACGGGTCCGCTTCTTCTCCTCTGGCGGCGCGGCGCTCTCTGAAGAAATCGCCTACAGTTTTGAAGCCATGGGCCTGCCGATTTTGCAAGGCTACGGCCTGACCGAAACATCGCCCGTGATTTGCGCCAATTCCTTTCAGGAAAACCGCTATGGCACGGTGGGCAAACCGATGCCGGGGGTTGATGTCAAAATTGCGGAAGATGGCGAAATCCTCGCCCGTGGCCCAAACATTATGAGAGGCTATTACAAACGCCCAGAGGCTACGGCTGAAGTCATGAAAGATGGCTGGTTTCATACCGGCGACATTGGTCACTTTGACGCCGATGGCTATTTGAGGATCACTGACCGCAAGAAAGATCTGTTTAAGACCTCGGGTGGTAAGTATGTTGCTCCGCAGCCGATTGAAAACAAACTGGTTGCCTCACACAACATCCAGCAGGCGATTGTGATTGGAAACGAGCGCAAATTCCCCGCCGTAATCATCGTGCCCGACTGGGATGTGATTATGGAACTCGTCAAAACCCACGGGATCAAATACAAAGAGCGAACGGAACTGCTCGACCATCCCAAAATCCTGGAATACTTCCAAAAAGAAGTAGATCGCTTAACCCCGGATCTGGCGAGTTACGAAAAACCGAAAAAAGTTGTGCTTCTGGAACAGGAATTGACCATTGAAGGGGGTGAACTGACCCCGACCCTCAAAGTCAAACGCCGCGTGGTGGATCTCAAATACAAAGACGTGATTGACAAGATTTACCAGGAAAAATAATGCCCGTTCCGGCTAAGGACTGAGAATTCAATCCACCTGTCCGATTGACCAGAGAGTTTGTTCTTAGAAATTGCTATGAAATTGAAAGTTGTCATCCATCAAGCTGAAGAAGGCGGATACTGGGCAGAAGTGCCTTCAATCCCAGGATGTGCCACCCAAGGTGAAACGTTCGAAGAATTACTAAACAACCTGTATGAAGCAGTTGAAGGTTGTTTAGCGGTGGATGTGTCGCCATTTCTGACGGATGAACGTGCCAGAGTCATGGAAATTGCAGTATGAAATCCATCTCAGGAAAAGAATTTGCCAAAATTCTTGAACGCCACGGATGGAATCTACTCAGAGTTCAGGGAAGTCATCACATTTATGGAAAGGCTGGACTCCCAGTCAGAATTTCAGTTCCAATTCATGGGAACCAGCCTTTGAAAACAGGGCTTCTCCGAACCTTATTAAAAGCCGCTGGATTGTCTGAATCCGACCTGTAATTTTATTTTTTTGCAAAGGAAGTTGTTCATGAACCGCAAGTTGGAAAAAGCAGCAGTACTAGGAGCCGGAGTTATGGGCGCACAAATTGCCGCTCATCTGGCGAATGCAGGCGTGAGTGTCACCCTGCTCGATATTGTGCCCCCCAGCTTAAGCCCGGCTGAAGAAGCCGCCGGGCTCACACTGGCCGATCCGAAAGTCCGCAATCGGTTTGCCGCTCAGGCCGTGGAAAACATGCACAAGATGAAGCTGGCACCGTTTTTCACTCGCGAACAGGCAGCGTTGATCCGCACGGGGAACTTTGAAGACCATCTCGAATGGCTAAAAGACGCGGACTGGATCATCGAAGCGATTGTCGAACGACTCGACCTCAAAAAAGGGCTCTATGAGCGCATTGAACCCTTCCGCAAACCAGGCAGCCTGATTACCACCAATACTTCGGGCATTCCGATTGGTTCGCTTTCGGTTGGACGATCTGATGATTTCCGCACCAATTTTTTAGGAACGCACTTTTTTAATCCGCCACGCTATATGCATCTGGTGGAAATCATCACCACGCCGGATACCAACCCTGAAGCCGCCTGTTTTTCGGCTGGGCTCTGTGACAAAGTCCTGGGCAAAGGACTGGTCTATGCCAACGACACACCAAACTTTATTGCCAACCGGATCGGGATCTTCGGCATTTTGCAGACGATCAAGGTCATGACCGAAGGTGGTTATTCGATCACCGAAGTTGACAAAATGAGCGGCCCGGCGATTGGCCGTCCCAAGAGTGCAACCTTCCGCACTGCCGACCTGGCCGGCCTGGACACCACCATGCTGGTGGCGGGCAACGTTTATGACAATGCTCCGCACGATGAATATCGGACGACCTTTATTGTCCCTGATTTCTTCAAAGATATGGTGGCCCGCAAGTGGCTGGGCGATAAAACCGGTCAGGGCTTTTATAAGAAAGTCCAGGGCGCTGGTGGAAGAGAAATCCTGGCGCTTGATTACAAGACGATGGAATATGTCCCACAGCCCAAAGTGAGCTTCCCATCGCTTGAAAATGCCAAAAATATCAGTGATTTGGGCGAACGACTTCGCACACTGGTCTATGGCAAGGACCGGGTCGGTGAATTCCTCTGGCCAGTCATCAGCGAAACGTTGCTCTATACCGCCCGCCGGATTCCTGAAATTGCCAACGATCCGATCCAGGTGGATAAAGCCATGCGCTGGGGCTTTAACTGGGAAATGGGTCCGTTTGAAATGTGGGATGCCCTGGGCGTTGAAAAAACCGTCAAGAAGCTCCAGGCCGAAGGCCGCGAGATTCCGCAACTGGTCCAGGATCTGCTCAAATCAGGCCGCAAGAGCTGGTATGAATCAGAAAAAGGCATCACCCGCGTGTTTATGCCCGCCGTCAAAGAACACGTCGAAGTTCCTGACCAGTCAGGGGTTATCGTGCTCAAGGCGCTCAAGGACCGTGAAAAAGTTATCAAGAAAAATTCTGGTGCAACGCTGGTTGACCTCGGTGATGGTGTGGCCTGTCTCGAATTCCACACCAAGATGAACACCATCGGCAGCGACACGGTTTCGATGATGCAACAGGCGGTCAAAGAAGTTGAAAAGAACTTTGAAGGACTCGTCATCAGCAACCAGGCCGATAATTTCTGTGCTGGTGCCAACCTGATGATGGTGATGCTGGCCGTGCAGGAAGGTGAATGGGATGAACTCAACCAGATGATTCGTGCCTTCCAAAACGCCAACATGAATCTGCGCTATTCAGCCAAACCAGTCGTCGTGGCCCCGTTTGGCCTGACCCTTGGCGGCGGGTGCGAAATTACGCTCCATGCCGACAAAGTGCGGGCGGCGGCGGAAACCTATATCGGAATGGTCGAAGTCGGCGTCGGGCTGATCCCAGCCGGCGGCGGTACCAAGGAAATGCTCCTGCGCTCGGCAGACCGCATCAAAGGTTCAGACGCAGATCTTTTCCCATATCTCAAAGATGTGTTCACCAACATTGCGACGGCCAAAGTCGCGACCAATGCCATTGATGCCCGAAAATTTGGGTACATCCGACCCACAGATGGCATCAGCATGAATAAAGACCGACTGATTGCCGACGCCAAGGCCACCGTGCTTGGACTGGTCAAGGAAGGCTATCAACAACCCAAACAGCGCACCGATATTCCGGCCCTGGGCGAATCAGCCCTGGCGGCACTGAAACTTGGCGCGCATATGCTCCACCGTGGCGGATTCGCCAGTGAGCACGACATCAAGATTGCGGGCAAAGTCGCCTATGTATTGACTGGCGGCGACTTAAATCACCCGACGAAGGTGTCGGAGCAATACCTGCTGGATCTGGAACGCGAAGCTTTCCTGAGCCTGCTTGGCGAGCGCAAGACCTTGGAGCGGATTCAATCTCTGCTCAAGACCGGAAAACCAGTTAGAAATTAAGAATGAAGAATGAAGAATGAAGAATGAAGAATGAAGAATGAAGAATGAA
>DAOQNB010000274.1:0-7316 GCA_035335845.1 Acidobacteriota bacterium
ACCCGACTTCTTCAGCCCGATGTCTTCAGCCCCAAGCCCGACTTCTTCAGCCCGATGTCTTCAGCCCCAAGCCCGACTTCTTCAGCCCGAGGATTTTTCAGTCCGACCGATCAGGCGTGCGGCTACCAGTTTTATTTCTTCTTCAGTTGCCTGAGTTGACTCTGGGCAAACGATCCTGTGCATCAACATTGCGTGCAGGGTTGTGACCAGCAGTGACGCCAGGATATCGGGACGAACCCCAGTCTGAAACAGCCCCTCGTTTTGCCCGGCGGTTAAAATTCCAGTCAGTTTTTCGAGAAAAGCCCGATATTCGCGGTCCAGAATTGAGTCCGGAAGCAAAAATGGATTCCGCATTTGAGCGACTACGATTTGAAAAACTTTAGATTCTGCCAGCCAGGGCCGAACTGGGTCATCGGCTGAAGAATAGATCAGTGCCTGGACCACGGCTTCAACCAAGCCAACCGGGTCTTGTGTCACTTGTAGATAATGACTAACCCGGATATTGAGCGGTTTCCAATAATACTCACTCATGATGAAGAGTGCCGCTTGCCGGAGTCCGTGAAAATACCGATAAAATGCCGGATCGGTTGTTCCAGCCAGCCGGGCGATTTCGGCCACTCGGGCGCCGACAATACCTTTCGTGGCAAATTCTTCAACTGTGGCACTGACAATCCGATGGCCGAGATCAGTTGTTGGCTCGCGTTTGATCAGTTCAGGTCGGGAAACAACTGGTTCAAAGATGAGTGTTTCTTCAGGAACCGGGTGCTGTGACATAGAAGACTCCACATCGAAAATGATTGACGGGCCAAGCTTAATCTGTTACAAGATTGCTGTCAAATATGTAAGTGTCACTTATAAAAATACAGATTTCTTATTTCGTTTCCAGTTTTGAGCAATCCGAGCTGGTTTATCGCAGTTCAGAAAGGAGTCATCAATGCTGCTTTCACTCATTTCACCACTGGCACTGATGCTGACGATGTCTTCAGATGGCGCCGAAGTGAAAACTCTGCTGAGTCTCTTTGTCATTTTTACCGCTGCCAAACTGGCGGCTGAACTGTTTGAACGGCTGCACCAGCCGGCGGTGGTCGGTGAAATCCTGGCGGGCGTGATCATCGGTCCCAGTGTGCTGGGGTGGATTCACCCAACGGAAGTCACCCAGGTCCTGGCTGAAATCGGCGTGATTCTGCTCCTGTTTCTGGTAGGGCTTGAAATTAACCCAACCTCTCTGTTCAAGGTTGGCCGGCGGGCGCTGCTGATTGCAATTTCCGGTGTGATCCTGCCATTTCTGGGTGGCTGGGGCCTGATGTGGGGGCTTGGCTACACCCAGGTTGAAAGTGCTTTTATTGGTGCGGCTTTAGTTGCCACCAGTGTGGGCATCACGGCGCGGGTCCTGGGCGCGATGAAGGTTCTCAATGCTCAGGCCAGCCAGATGATTCTTGGCGCGGCAGTTATTGACGATATTCTGGCCTTACTCGTCCTGAGCGGTGTCAGTAGCTTTGCCCAGGGACAAGTCAGATTTCTGGATCTGGCTATTTCGGCCAGTATTTCGATTGGGTTTACCCTGTTTGTTTTGTTTTTTGGAAGCCGGTTGATGCGCAAGGCCCAACCCGGAATTGAGCAGTTACAGGTGGGGGAAACCTATTTTGTGGTTGGCATGATCCTCTGTCTTGGCCTTTCGCTCGCGGGTGCCGTGGTCGGTGTGGCGGCTATTATTGGCGCCTTTCTGGCTGGAATGGCGCTCTCTGAAACGGCTGAAGAAACCCATCTCCACCAGCAGGCGGGGGCGGTGATGGAGTTCACCGTTCCATTTTTCCTGGTTGGGATTGGCCTTCAACTCAACATTCAGGTCTTTTCGCAGCCATCAGTGTTGATCCTGGCCATTGTCCTGACACTGATTGCAATTTTGACCAAATTGATTGGGTGTGGGCTGGCAGCATTGCCTGGAAACGGATTTCGAACCGGCCTGCAGGTTGGCATGGGAATGGTTCCCCGTGGCGAAGTTGGAATCATCGTGGCTCAAATTGGTCTCAGTCTTGGGGTTTTGTCGGCTTCGCTGTATGGGATTGTGGTGTTTATGGCCGTGATGACCACGCTGGCGGCGCCGCCGTTTCTGACCCGGTTGTTTGCTTCAGAAATTCGATCTGAGGTGGCTCAAGTGGATGCACAGGTCATTGAAGAGGATCAGATTTTTTCCGATATTCAATAACCTACAGGAAAGTCGGTTCTGAATAGGATTTCATCTTTGGAGTAACAATTGGTATGTCACCGCATTCATTCGATCAGGTTTACCATTTTTCAGTCGCGTTCTTTGAGATTTCAGAAGCAGAACGTGGCGAGGTGTACGCCGAAATCAGGGATAGCTACCAGATGCGACCTTCCTACCTGATAATGCTGGTTTTGGCGTGTCTGGTGGCAATCCTGGGATTACTGGCCAACAGTCCGGCAGTTGTCATTGGCGCCATGCTTATTTCTCCGCTGATGAGTCCATTTCTGTCGGCTGGATTAGCCCTGGCTATTGGTGATTGGGAGCTGGGAAAAGCCGCCATGCGCACCATTTTGGTGAGTGTTCTGGCTGCAATTTTCATCTCAGCTCTTGCCGTAGCGGTGTCTCCTCTCAAAGAACCAACCGCAGAGATTGTCGCACGAACAAATCCCAATCTACTGGATTTAGGAATTGCGTTCTTCTCAGGGTGTGCGGGAACGTACACTCTGGTTTCGCGCAAAGGAACCACCACGATTCCAGGTGTGGCGATTGCAACGGCTGTGATGCCGCCACTGTGTGTCGTTGGATTTGGGGTATATTACCTGGATCCCCGGATTATCTTTGGTGCCTTGTCGCTTTTTGTGACCAATCTTGCAGCCATTATTATCAGTGCCGCTTTCCTGTTTTATCTGGCATCGTTTCGGATTTCGGAATTTAAAGACGAAAAGCCACACTGGTCAATTTCAACTCGATTAACCATCTCATTTGTAGTTCTGGGGCTACTGGCTATCCCGCTGGCTTCAGCTTTGGTCAATGCGGCTGAAACTTTACGCTTGCGGAAAAAAGTAGAAGCTGCGTTGACGGAATATCTCAAACACGAAGAAGCTCGTGCCCGGCTGGTTGGTGGCTGGTCGGTTATGCGGATAAAAGACCGTGGCCTCGTGGTTGAAGCCACTGTTCGAACCCTTTCTTATTTTACAAAATCAGAGATTGACGCCTGGACAAGAACGCTTGAACAAACTCTTGGTGAGCCGGTTGATCTCCAACTCGATCAGATTCAGGTACGGAAAGGAGGATTGGAACCGGCAGTGACTTTCAAACCGCCCGAACCAGTCGTTCTTCCAGTAACGGATCCAACCTACTTTTCCCGGCTGATGAATGAGTACAAACCCGTTGTCGAATTCACGGTCAAAACGATAGATGCCGAGTTGGATCAGTTTTTATTAGTCACGGATCATCAGGGGGTGATCCGAATTGAGATCAGGGCACGGGTTGATCGTGTTCCGTCTGAAGATATTTGCGCTACCAGTATTCGAGGCGCATTCGCCCAACTTGAAGCATTGCATCTCCCGCGACAACCACAACCAGAGATCAATTTTTATTTCTTACCGAAGCAAGCGGAAAAACTTCCGGTTTTTCTCAAGGCTGGGAAATTCACACTTCGTCCTGAGCCGATCAAATTGATTGCCGACAGATTGAAAGGATTTCGGTCACAGGTTTCACCGCCAGGTCTTCAGATCAAATTTGACCAATCCCTTCAACTGGATGAGTCAATTAAAACCGATTTGCAGCGACAAATTATGAAAGCGCTCGCGGTATCACAAACATCGGATGAGCCTTCGGGTGACAAGATTCAGAGTTTAGGCCAATCCTCTCAGATCGAGATCCTGGTTTTTGCTTCTGATGAAACGAATTTTTAACATGGGGTAAATTTGGTGTTCAAACGGTTGAAAACCAACCGTGTTAGAACTGAAGATGCATCGGTAACAAAGAAACAACATTGTAAATTCTTGAGGAAGAACCAGTTGATCGAAAAAGCTGCATCTGCCGGTTTCGTTTCAGATCGGTTACATTGTGTTACCAGTAATAGAAATTGACCTGTCTTCACATAATGCAAATCGTGATCTGCGATTGATTGTCAACCAACAGTACCCCACGGGAATCAACCGCTCAGAGGTTCACTTATGGCAGAGTTTCTCCAGGCTGTGCTGGCCTATCCCACGGTGATTTTCAGCGCCCTGTTATCGGTGGTTTGCCTCTACTGGCTGTTTGTAATTGTTGGGGCTATTGGAATTGATATCCTTGACCTGGAAGTTGATGCCGACGTTGATGTTGACGTGGACGTTGATGTTGATGTGGACGTTGATGTTGATGTGGACGTTGATGCCGGAGATATTGACGGTCCAGATGGCGATGGCCACGAATTTCTCAGTGACCTGCTCAACTTTTTAGGGATCGGGACCATTCCGCTGACGATTTCACTCAGTGTTTTTCTGCTTCTGGCCTGGACCGTGTCACTTCTCGCACAGCCGATACCGCACATCATTACCCGGTGGGGAATCCCTGGGTGGGTTTCCGGGACCGGGATTGGGCTGGCCGCGTTGGTGATTGCCGGACTGGTGGGCGGGGCCGTGTTGCGTCCATTTCGAAAATTTTTTAAAGCCCATCTGGCGCAGGAAAATACTTCGCTGATTGGGAAACTCTGTACTGTGACCACACTCCGGGTGGATGCAAAGTTTGGTCAGGCCGAAGTTGATGCTTCGGGTGGAGTTCTGATTCAGGTTCGCTGCACCGAAGAGAACCAACTTTCGCGTGGTTCACGGGCACTCATTATTGATTATTGTGTAAAAGACGAAGTGTTTCACATCTCTCCACTCGATGGTGCGCTGGCAAACGTGGTGAATGATGCGGACACGTCAAGATATCACTCATCTGAAGGTTCGTCAGGGCCGGAAGCTTCTGCCGGACGGACTCGACAAAAGAAGGAGGCCCAATGAGTCCCATTATTGTGTTTGCCGTCGTTGGAATTTTGGCATTGATTGTTCTCGGCGCCGTGACGCTCTTTGCCAAATTTTATGTCAAAGTTGAGCAGGGCAAAGCCCTCATCGTCAACAAGATGCGACCCGAACCGGAAGTGACCTTCACGGGAATGATCGTCATGCCGATTTTCCACAAGTCGGAAATTATGGATATTTCAGTGAAGACGATTGAAATTGACCGACGTGGCAAGGAAGGGTTAATTTGTCGCGACAACATCCGGGCTGACATCAAAGTGACGTTCTTTGTGCGGGTCAATAAAACTCGTGACGACGTGGTGAAAGTTGCTCAGTCCATTGGTTGTGCACGCGCTTCGGACCCAAAAACACTCGAAGAACTCTTTAGCGCCAAGTTTTCCGAAGCCCTCAAAACCGTCGGAAAACAACTGGATTTTGTGGATCTCTATACCAAGCGCGATGAATTCCGGGATCGAATTGTCGAAGTCATTGGTCGTGATTTGAACGGCTATGTCCTCGAAGATGCCGCGATTGACTATCTGGAACAAACACCGCTCAACTCGCTCGATAGCCACAATATCCTCGATGCTCAGGGAATTCGAAAAATCACCGAACTGACCACGATTGAGCATATTCGAACCAACGAATATACCAACAATGGCAAAAAACAGATTAAGAAGCAGGATGTTGAAGCTGCTGAGGCAATTCTGGAACTTGAACGCCAGCAGGCGGATGCCACCGCCAAGCAAAAGCGCGAAATCGAAACCGTGATTGCTCGGGAGCAGGCTGAAATTCAAAAGGTTCAGGCTGAAGAACGACTCAAATCAGAACTGGCCCGGATCAAATCTGAAGAAGAAATTGCTATCAACGAACAAAACAAACAGCGTCAGGTCGAAGTTGCCCAAAAGAACCGTGAGCGGGTGGTTGTGGTTGAAACCGAACGCGTCAAACGCGAACAGGCTGTCGAAGCCATTGCCCGTGAGCGGGAAGTGGAACTACAGCGCATTGCCAAAGAAAAAGACCTTGAAGAACAGCGCAAGGCCATTGCCGAAGTCACCTGTGAGCGGATTGCAGTTGATAAAACCGTGGCCGAACAGGAAGAAGTGATCAAAGCCCTGCGGGTGGTCGAAGAGGCGAAACGCATCCGGGAAGCCGCTGTGATTACGGCTGAAGGTGAAGCCCAGGAAAAACTGATCAAAGATCTCAAGGCGGCGGAAGGCGCGGAAATGGCGTCGAAATTCAAAGTAAAGGAAAAACTTGCTTTTGCCGAAGCCGAATATGAGATTGCTGACAAACAGGCCAAAGCCCGACTTCGAATGGCCGAAGGGGTTCAGGCTGAAGCCGCAGCCGTTGGTCTGGCTCAGGTCAAGGTCAAGGATGCCGAAGCCCAGGTCCTCGAAAAATATGGACTGGCCGAAGCCAAAGTGATGCGTGAAAAAGGCGCGGCTGAAGCTCAGGTGATTCGAGATAAAGGTACGACCGAGGCGGATGTCAAACTTGGAATCGGAACGACTGAAGCCCAAAACCTGCGCAACAAAGGATTGGCCGAAGCCGAAGTCACGCGGCAACGGTTTGAATCCGAAGCATCAGGGATTTCCCAAAAAGCCGAGGCCATGAAGATCCTCGACGAAGCCAGCCGGACCCACGAAGAATTCCGACTGCGGCTGGAAAATGAACGCATCCTTGAACTTCAGGCATTGCAAGCCCAACAGGCAATTGCCGAAGCCCAGGCCAAAGTTCTGGCTGCCGCGCTCCACAACGCCAAAATTGACATTGTGGGTGGTGATGCCTTGTTTTCACAGCGAATCTTGAACGGCATCACGCTTGGGAAAACGATTGACGGTGTGGTGAATCGGAGCGAAACCGCTCAGGGGTTGGTGAGTTCAGTCCAAACAATGCTTGAAAACGAGCGAGGCTTGCCGGTCAACCTCAAAGACTTGACGCTGGCGGGAATATTGACCTACCTGCTGTCAAATGGAATTGACGACGGCAAGAAAGCCCGGCTTCAAGAGTTGCTTGAGGCTGCAAAGGACCTGGGCGTTGATAATTTGAAAGTTGGGTAAAAACAGGGTTCCGGGTTCCGGGTTCCGGGTTCCGGGTTCCGGGTTCCGGGTTTTCGAAAAGACAAAAGGGATAACACGAATATACAAGACAAAAATCGTGTCAGGCGTGGTTGCTTTGAATCAGGCCCAATTCGAAACCCCGGAACCCTCAATGGTATTGCAGGCCGTAAACAACCTGCTTCAATTCAACCACCGCTCTCAGTGAAGGCTAGAAACAAGCGAGTTTCGAAAACCCGGAACCCGGAACCCGGAACCCGGAACCCGGAACCCGGAACC
>DAOQNB010000275.1:0-7314 GCA_035335845.1 Acidobacteriota bacterium
ACCCCGGTTCCTCCCCCAGTTGGATAGACAATGACATCTGGCACCTGCCAGTCGGTTGAGCCGGGCAAGGGTTCAGCCAGTTCAAGGCCAAGCGTTTTTTTGCCTTCAATGCGCCAGCCGGGTTCCTGAAACGTTGCCACATTGAAATACCCTTCTGGCAGGTATTTTTCCCGCATCAGGGCACCCGCTTCGCGAATCGTACCTTTGACCAGTTCCAGTTTGACCTGTGGTGTTCGCAGCGACATCGCCGCCACCCGACCCTGAATCGGCATGGGTGTATCATCTGGCATAATCACGGCAACTTCCATTCCGGCGGCCAGTGCATACTCCATCATTGAATCACCAGCATTCCCTTGTGTCGGGACAACCAGCTTTTTCAAGCCGAACTTGTGTGCCAGCGATGCGGTCATGGCCATTCCACGATCTTTGAACGATTGGGTTGGATTGGCCCCAAACCCTGGTTCAGCCTTGCCTTCATCTTTGATTTGAAGCCGAAACCCGTATTTTTGCGCCAGACTCTGGGTTGAATACTCACGAAGCGGCGTGTTGCCTTCACCCAGCGTTACAATGTGCGGCTGGTCATCGGGATTGGCACAATCCAGCGCCAGCAAGGCACCACAGCGCCACATATCGCGCCGCTCGGGGTGATACCAGGCAAAATCAGGTTGTTCGGCCTTGAGGCGTTCCAGATCAAGCACCATGGTGACCGGGCGGCCATCGACCGGATCAAGATTCATCAACTGGTCAATCGGATATTTGATGCCTGAACCGAGTCCGAGCAGAAATTGGGCGTAACTCATTGTAATTCCTCATTTTTTTGGTTTTCGGATGGCTGAAACTCCAGAGGCTCTCCACGATGAACCGTACAGGAGGCATGATCAACCCAGAGTCCCCAGCCTCCAACTTCAAGCGTATGGCGAAAGTGAGGGGGCAGCGGCGTTTTGGAAAGCGTCTGGGCATCAACCAGGACATACACCGTTTCAGCCGTCACATTGATGTGGGGTTGCCCGGCTCGCCGAAATTCAGTCGCGAGTGTAAACGATGTATTTCCAAGGTGTTTTGCCCAAACCGAAATTTCAAGTACCTGATCAAACCGGGCCGGGGCCTTCCATTCAACCGTTTGTTTGACAAGCTGATAATCAAATTGTCCGGTTACAGCTTCACCAAGCCCAATTGCCCGCAGGAATTCGAGCACCGCAATATCCACATAGGTACCGTAAATCGCATTAAAAACTACTTTCTGCGCATCGCATTCATGAAATCGGACACGCAGAAAGTACCGAAACGGACGTGACATGAGCGGGTTCTCCAGGGTTGAAATCAGCCAAAAACCCAATCCTGTTTGAGAAACCAGCGCGGGTCAACCCTTCTTCGAGGAGAAATGATCAACCACACCTCACATTCAGTTCGTTTTCTGAAGCAGACTGCCATAGATCTTTTCCCGATAGTCACGTTCTTTGGCAAAATCACCCAGCCGGAAATAGGCATCTGACATTCGCAACATCACATAGCGGCCAGCCGGGTCTTTTAATGCCGCTTCGTAATGAGGCAGTGCTCCTGCCGGATTTCCAGCCAGAAAAGCAGCGTCTCCGGCGCGTTCGTGCCAGTGCCAGTCGGGCAGTCCCAGCAGTTTCATCCGTTCGGCCATTCGCGAAGCATACCGTTCCGCTTCGGTATAATTGTTTTTCCACAACAACACAAAGAAGTACTGCTCACAAATCAGCCGCGTTTGTAATATTTCGCGCCAGTCATCCGGGAATTTGCTTTTTAATTCGTTGACCACATCCGAACTGATTTCCGCTCCCCATAACCGTCGAAGCAGGGTGTTTCGAAAATCATTTGTCAGGGTCTCCGCTGGAATTCGAAGCCATTGTTGTGCTTCGTCAAGGTTTCCGCGAGCAGTGCCAATCATGGCCAGCGCCACCGATAATCGGATGTCTGTCTGGAAATTCGTATACACGCTCCCAAGCCGGGCGTTGACTTCATCCCATTGTTTCAAAGCGGAGAGCGCCAGCACTGCCGACAATCCGTAGATTTTCCCGCCTGGCGATAATTGCGCCGCCTGGTCATAGCGTTCAAGCGCCGTTTTAGGCCGTCCAGCCGACATGGCGCCACAGCCCTGATTCCACAAACACACGGCTTTGAGCAACCGGAAATTTTCGGGTGAAGCGACTTTTTCAGCTTCAGCTTGCAAACATTGGCCAGCCAGCAAGCCTTCAAGATACTTGTAGCTGCCTTCCTGTTTCATTTGTTTGACCGTCGCCGATGAAATCCCGAAATCAGAAAAGTCAATTGCTGGAATCCACGTTGGACGCTGACGGATGGCTTGATAATAGTTGTTCCACCGATCCACAAAGAGCATCCGTCGCCCTGGGGCCACAAATGAAAGCTGGGTCACCGGTTTATCAAGGCTCACGCTCACATCGTCAATGTAATAGGTGACATTTGATTCATCTTCCAAATCACCAATGAAGGAAAATTTGTCTACGGCGGAATTGGGTGTACCCGGCACGTTGGTTTGCTGGGCGAGCGACACCACTGGCGTTTTTACCTGTCCTTCCTCAAAGATCTCCAGGCTGTAATTCCCTTCATCAAAGGTATAGGCTACGTCCACCGTGTACCAGGTAAATGGCTTGACCGCAAACAACTTCTGGGCCTGGCCATCTGGATGGTGAAACAACACGCCGTTCTGAAGCTTGAGCCAGAAAGCAATCCCGTGTTTGCGCATGGTAAAAAACGCGGGACCCGCCAGCGCAATGTTCAATCCTTCTGCCGGGTTGACAACCATCATCGCAAAATGGGCATACAGCGTACCTTTGCTTTGTTCGGGAAAGTAGCCCTGTAATTCGGGGAACTCTCCGTCACCAGCTACGTCGTGGAGTTCCACCGACCGAAACCCGCTGAATTGATACTCGGTTGAAAGCACCATGCGACCTTTGGCGTTGTTAAACACCATAAACGTATCAGGTCCAGTCGCGATGTTATCATCGTCAAACGAATACTGAACCAGCACATTTGACGGATGATCTTCCTGTTGCGCGTTGACACCTGGGGCGAACCATCCGCCCACCAGCACACCAATCAATAACCACCAGTATTTCACAATTGACCTCCTGGGCCTGAACGAATACCTGTTTGATGCAAAAGAAGGTTACTGCCCTGGCTTAACCACAGGCATTCTTGTTGCTCAATGACAGTTGGATGTACTCAAGGTTATAGCCCAGAAAGCAGAAAAACAGAAGCACGAAGTGGTGGGACAGGCTGACAGGTGAAGTAAGGACGCTGCTGCTTTGAACTGCGTCCTCTGAAGTAAGGACGCTGCTGCTTTGAACTGCGTCCTCTGAAGTAAGGACGCTGCTGCTTTGAACTGCGTCCTCTTCGAAAACCCGGAACCCCGCCCCCATTTCCCCTCTAAAACGGCTCCTGCTCTTTGTGTCGCTCAGGTCGGGGAGGACGATCATGGTCCTTGAGGCGAAGGTAATCGGCAGGCACTTTAAACAGTGATTTATGAGGCTCTTCAAGGCTCAGGTTGGTGACCTGGTAGGAAAATTCTCCGACCCGAGGGTCGAGATGACGGCTTGATATAATAATCTGGAGGGCAGGTGAGAACCATTTTTCAGACACAATTTCAATTGGCCGGTCATTCCCAATCTGGCCGACGGGAATGGTGATAACCGAGCGGGTCCCCTCAACCTCAACCCCTTCCATGGTTTTTTTGCCCAACGATTCGGTTTTTTCTTCCAGGTTTGAATCTCTTGGCGGTGGTGGCATCCGTTCAGCCGCCTGTTTCATCTTCCAGGCGGTGCCGGTTGACGGATCAATCACCATATTCTTTTCAGCAACCGGATCAAAAATAAAGATCAACGGCTCAGCGGGTTCTTCTGAACCAAATGGTCCCAGCGGAGGCAACGCCTGTTCACGGCGAATCCGCCCCTGGGCATCACGAAAGACTCTGGCGGTTGATTCGTTGGTCAGTTTGGTTCCATCACGTAAGGTTTGGGTATTGCGGGTCACAATCTGGGCTGAGTAGGGTGCGCCGGTTACGACTTTGCCATCAAATCGCATTTCGGCAAAGTACCGTCCCGTGCCCCGGCCTGTTCGTGTCCTATCTTGATGGTCAGACTCGCGGTCACGCCCTGGCCGATCACGGTCACCACGACCTGGCCCGCCGCCAAATGGTGGATGTGGCCGTCGGCCACCACCATCTTGCCCAGGACGCCCCTGTCCCAGAATCTGACTCGACGCCGCCAGCATTGCAATGACGAGTACTGCCATGTGAATCCAAATCCAGTATCCTTTTTTCATCTCTCAAATCCTTCAGTGGAACCAAAAACAACTATTCCGGCAAAATTCGAATAGAGCGTGGCACACCGTCATCGCTCATGATGACCTGAGCCTTCACATAGTCGGCTGCATTTTCCACATTGGTTGATAACCCCATTGAAATCAAGGTGGAACGGGAAATGTACATCTGAACGATTTGCCCACTGTCCATCGCGGTCGAAGCCGCAACATAGGTCAATGGAATAAACTCATTTGAAAAGTCATCCACTGTTTCAACCCGGCTTTGGGGTTTGATTGGTTTTGATCTTGGTGACTGGCGAGGTCGCTGTGGTTTGAAGATTGGAGACGGAATGGCTTGAGGTTTCACCACAGACGGTTGACTCGTGGATGCAGATGGCTTCACTTCAGCCGGCATCGTTGGGGGTGAAGGCGACAGGCTGTCTGGGGTCGCACTCACGGCAATCTGACTGGCTGGTCCGGGTTGAACCAGAACCCAGATTAGCCCGGTGCCAGCCAACATCAGAACCAGCCCGGCGGCCAGGGCCAGCCACTCGTGTTTTTTCCATAATTGACGCGGCTGTGGTTTTTGAATCTGATTTGGAAACTGGTTCCGAAAGGCCGCTTGAAGCTCCCGGTTGAGTTTTGGCGACGCCTTCGCCACGCCAGTTTGAGCCGCCACTGCCCGCAACCCGGCGGTCAATTGTTGTTCCTGTTCAAGTCGCAGCCCACATGTTGGGCAGGTTTCAGCGTGGGCAAGGGCCGCCTGTTTGAGGCGCACTTCCATCAACCGACCACTCACGATATCCAGCACAACCGCTTCAAATTCATAACATTTCATACATGCTTCCCCACATTGGCTTTTTGGTAAAAGCTTCACGAGCCAAAACTTGAACTCTGAACCGCGAGCGACGACAGCTTTTGTTGCAAAAGCGACCGCGCCCGATTGAGTCTGGATCGCACGGTGCCAACCGGACAATCAAGGATGTCAGCCGCCGCTTCATAGCTCAATTCTTCCATATTACATAACACAACCACTTCCCGGTAATGGGGCGGCAGTCCAAGCACTGCCTGCTGGATTTGTTCGATCATCTCAGAATGCGTCAGGTCCGCCAGTGGATTGTGATGATTGACCCGGTATTCTTCAGGAACTCCCTCGCTCATATCAGTTGGGGTTTCCATCGAAACATAGGTTCGGTCCTGGGCAAGTCGGTGCAGAACCCGGTATCGGGCAATGCCGAGCAAATATCCCTGAACTGTTCCCCGTGACGGGTCAAATTTTCCTCCCGATTGGATCAACGTCAGAAAAACCTCCTGGGCGACATCTTCGGCAATGGCTTCGGAACCGCTCATACGCAATGCAAACCGGTACACGTCCTGGTGGCGTCGCTCATAGAGTCGGGCAAATGCCTGCTCATCACCAGCCATCATCTGGCAAAGCAATGCCTCATCAGTTTCGATTGGTTCAGACCGTCGCCAAAAAATCCCCATGTTGTATTGTTCAAATCGGCGGCATGCTGCGAAAGGTCAAGATGTTGCCAGGATTGGCTCCCCCTCACAAGACAGGAGTGCTGTGCAAGGCACCCAGGCACTGCACAGCACTGAGAGGCAAAGTCTGCTGGCAAGGACGGATTATTTTTGAAGTCGCCCATGACCCCGGTGGGAGTTTCCGAAAATCCCGGTGGCAACCACTTGCCCCTGGTCATTGGTAATACCAATCACATTGATGTGCATTCCTTCCCGCAAATCAGCCAGCCCAACCCGACGATGTTTCAAAGTCACAACTGCCTTTTCACTGACGAGGAGGGTTTGCTCCACCCCGTCCTGGTTGATAAAAGTAATCGAGTTGGAGGCAATCTGGGTGACTTCGCCAAAAAAGACGCCATTGTTTTGAGCGGCAGCACGTGATGCTTCTTTGGCATCACCACCCATAATTCGAACCGCCACAAACTGGCCGCTTTCATTTTTCCGGCCAGCGGCTGAAACCCGGTCGCCAGCCTGGAAATCACTCAACGTGGCTTGAACCCGGTTGCGGAGAATAATGGTCTCAGCCGTTGTGTAGACGGTTACTTCCGTGCCGTCTTTGACCTTTACTGTCAGGGTTCCGGCCTCGGCGTTGGCTGAAACAAAGTCACCTCGTGGGCCGCGTCTCCCTTCGTGGCCACCGCCACCCTGCGGAGGCTCGGTACTGGCATTGATCGCTACCGCCAGGACCTGACCTTGATCGTTGGGTTTCCCTTTAACTGACAGATAATCATTAACTTGCAGATCAGCCAGGGTTGCTGCCGCATCATTGCGGCGATATTGAGTATTGGCATCAACCAGAACCGTTACCGATTTATCATCGCGGGCCGTAAGGGTAAGTTGTGAGCCGGCAATCGCGGTTAATTGGCCAGCCAGTCCTCTTTTATGTCGGCCTCCGCCATCGCCAGACCGTTGGGCAAATCCAGTGAGTGATATTCCACCCATCAAAAAACAAAGAATCGCAATCAACAAAACGGGTTTCAATTGGGCTTTTTTCATTTTGGAAACTCCTGCAATCTTGAGTTGAAATGATCTGTCTCGTGGTTCACAGCAAACTCGGTGGGGTATCTGGTGACGAGATCAGACCGATAGACGAATTCAAATCAAACCAGCTTGTAGTCAGTAGCCCGTAGTCAGTAGGTCACTAACTCTATTTTCTTGAGTTACTTCACTACTCGCGAAGACAAGCAATTCATTCCAAGATGGTATAAATTCAATGAGTCTCTTTTTTAAGTGTTTCAGTCCGTATGGTGAAAAGCCGGTTCGAAAGTTCCACAAAAAATTGAAAATTCCGGATTGAGTGTTTCAAGCAAAACTGATTGCCAAAAAAGAACTGGGATCACCTTTTCAAAGTGATCCCAGTTTGAATTGTTATCGGTTGTCAGCAAGCCTGGAGTTAGCGAATCTTGCTCGGTGACCGGAAGTTACCGATCAATGAGCCAACGCCGCCCAGTGGATTGCCAACCAGTTCATATGACAATGGATCAGCGGGTGTCAGGCTTCCCTGAA
>DAOQNB010000276.1:0-1663 GCA_035335845.1 Acidobacteriota bacterium
GGTCATAGGAAGCCGGCAACGAAACGGCGTAGTTCACGGCTCGACCAAGGCTGGCCGACTGAAAGGTGGCATATTCAACCCGGCCACGGGTGGCGGGAGGTTTGGTTTCTCCGCCCGACGCGGCCCCAGCCGCAGGTGCTTGTTGGCCAGTCACGGCACAGGTGGAGCAAAAAACGACGGCGCAAACCATTGAAAAGACAGAGAAAATTGGCTGCCAGACAAACAACTTCATTCAGGTGTTTCTCCTTAATACAGATATGAATAATGTGGAGAGATGCGGATTTGAAGCGATCTTGAGAGAACGAAGATTTTTCCAAAGCTGCCCAAATTTTGATTGAACTGGACTGCGAAAGTCCAACCACTTTCACTGGTTCTTAGACTTGCCTGAGCACTTAAAATATCGAGTCTCCCACAAACAGGGCATTTCGGGAATCGCCGGCTCTGGGGTTTCGACCCAGGTTGACTGAAAGTTGAGCCAGTCCTCAAGCCAAGTGCTGCAAATGCTTTTACTTATCCACACTGAAAAGGACTCTGTCCTTGACACTCCTACCCCGCTATGCTATCAACGCTCTTCTTTTTAGGACCAGTTTCATCCCTCATACTTTTCCGTCTCTAAAGGTTGAACCTCATTCGCTATGATAGACGCATGCCTATTACCTCAACTTCTGCTCTTCGCCGAATTGTTGAGCGTTGATTATTCTCTCGTCGTTATCATCGTCCTTTTCATTGTTTTAGCGATTCTGCTCAACAGCCTGATCTTCAATCCGATCCTGAAAGTGCTCGAAGAGCGAGAACGCCTGACCAGCGGTTCCATCAGCGGTGCCCGGCACCTGCTCGAAGAATACGACCGCCGGCTCAAAGACTATGAATCGGCACTCAAAGATGCCCGTCTTGCGGCCTATGAACAAATGGAAAAACATCGTTCAGCCGCAATGAAGGAACGAACCGATATGCTCAACACCGTGCGCACCGAAACTACGGCTGAGATTGCCAAAGCCAAGAATGAAATCGAAGCCCAGGTCAAGAAAGCCCGCACGACACTTGAAAAAGATGCTTCAGTGATGGCCGCCACGATTTCGACTTCAATTCTTGGTCGTCAAGTTGGAGGTCCACGATGATGTTTCCTCTATTAACCAGCCTGTTGGCCTCAGTTGAACTCCTCTCCTCAATGCCGCTCGGCTATCGCTTTATCAACTTTGCCATCTTTGCGATTGCACTTGGGGCTGTTCTCTACAAACCGCTCACTCAGGGTTTGCAGGCTCGCGCCAATTCAATCGAAGAAGAACTTCAGCGAGCTGGAAAAGAAATTGCCGCCGCCGAAGCCAAAATGAAAGAGCTAGATACCCGGATCAGCCGACTTGATGACGAAATCAGCGACATCAAGAAACAATCTGAGCGGGATGCCAAAGCCGAGCGCGAACGAATTGCCCAAACCACCAAAGAAGATGCGGAACGGTTGCGCGCCATGGCCCGCCTTGAAATTGAAGGCGCGATGAAAGCCGCCCGGACCGAACTCCGCGCCTTTGCCGCTTCACAGGCAGTCGAAATGGCCGAAGCAATTATCCGCCGTGAGTTGAAAGACACCGACCGCGATCAACTGGTCAATCGCTATGTTGATCGGATGGAGCGGGTGAACTGATTGGGGGCTCGGGGCTGAAGACTT
>DAOQNB010000276.1:1763-7277 GCA_035335845.1 Acidobacteriota bacterium
GTCTTCAGCCCAAGAAAAAGGTCTTCATTTCCACAAACTGAGTTATTTATGAGTATTACCGCCCTTGCCAATCGTTATGCCCGTGCTTTGGTTGATGTGACTGCGGCCAAAGGCGAAATGAAAGAAGTATTTACTGAGATCAGCGCGTTTCAGACCCTGGTCGTAACCCACGCCGAACTCCACGAAGTGGTGGTCAATCCAACCATTCCCCAAAACCAGAAAGAAGTGCTGCTGGTCACACTGACCACCCGCATGAAGCTGCGCCCGACGACGGTGAATTTCCTGAGTCTGCTGTTGCGCAATCAACGTCTGGCCTATCTGGGCGAAATTGTGGAGGCATTACGGCGCGAAATTGACATTCGGACCAATGTGGTCGCCGCCGATGTCACGACGGCTGGCGCCCTGGCTGAAACCCAAAAAGTCACAATCGAAAAGCGCCTCCAGCAAGTCACCGGAAAAGCCGTTCGGGTCAACTACACGGTGGATCCGACGATTATTGGTGGCGTGGTCTCACGGATTGGAAGCCGCATCTACGACGGCTCCATTCGCAATCAGTTGGACAGCTATCGCTCAGTTTTGAGCCAAAACTAGGAGAATGAAGAATGAAGAATGAAGAATGAAAAACCAAAATTTTCTTCATTCTGCATTCTTCATTCTCAATTCTTCATTCGAGTCGGGTTTCACACAGAGGTTGTGTTTGGATAGAGAGCTTTTCTTTTCCACGCATTCATTTTTTTTCAGGGGATTCCCCTTACCCTCATCTCCAGACACTCTTTTGGTGAACTTCACTCATCGCCAATGCCTGGCAAAACACGGTTAGTTTTTTGAATTGAATTATTTGCGGGATTTCCCTGACAGGAAGAGACTATGGAACCAATTAAAGCGGACGAAATTAGCCAGATAATTCGCCAACAGATTGAAAACTTCCAGGTGGGAGTAACGGTTTCTGAGGTTGGCACGATCATCAAAGTCGGCGACGGAATCGCTGAAATCCACGGCCTGGAACGCGCCATGGCCGGCGAATTGCTCGATTTGCCCAACAACGTGAAAGGCATCGCCCTCAACCTTGAAGAAGACAAGGTTGGGGCGGTGTTGTTTGGTGATTACTACACGATTAAACAGGGCGACCTGGTCAAGCGCACCGGACGCATCATGTCGGTCCCGGTCGGTGAAGCCATGGTCGGTCGCGTGGTCAACGCCCTCGGCGAACCCATTGACGGTCGCGGACCGATTGCCAATGACGGGTTTAACCCGATTGAGCGCATTGCTCCTGGGATCGTAGATCGCAAATCGGTGAAAGAACCAATGCAGACCGGTCTCAAGGCGATTGACTCGCTGGTGCCGATTGGTCGCGGACAGCGCGAACTCATCATTGGTGACCGCCAGACCGGAAAAACCGCCGTCGGACTTGATACCATTATCAACTCCAAAGGCAAAAACCTGATCTGCGTCTACATCGCCATCGGTCAGAAAAAATCAACTGTGGCCCAGGTGGTGAAAAAGCTCGAAGAGCACGACGCGATGTCATACACGATCATCGTGTCAGCCTCAGCTTCAGACCCGGCGGCCATGCAGTACATTGCGCCGTACTCAGGCTGTGCCATCGGCGAATATTTTATGGATCGCGGCAAACACGTGCTGTGCATCTATGACGATCTTTCAAAACACGCTGTCGCCTATCGCGAAATCTCCCTGCTGTTGCGCCGTCCGCCTGGACGTGAAGCCTATCCTGGGGACGTGTTTTACCTGCACTCACGCCTGCTGGAACGCGCGGCCAAATACAGCGATGAAAAAGGCGGCGGTTCATTGACGGCTCTGCCGATCATTGAAACCCAGGCCGGTGACATCTCGGCCTACATTCCGACCAACGTGATTTCAATCACTGACGGTCAGATCTTCCTCGAAGCCGACCTCTTTAACGCCGGTGTCCGACCCGCCATCAACGTCGGTCTGTCGGTCTCCCGCGTGGGTGGAAACGCCCAGATCAAAGCCATGAAGCAGGTCGCCGGAACACTCCGCCTCGAACTGGCCCAGTATCGCGAACTTGCTGCCTTTGCCCAGTTTGGCTCCGACCTTGACAAAGCCACTCAGCAACAGTTGGCGCGAGGTCAGCGCCTGACGGAAATCCTCAAACAGCCGCAATATGTACCAATGCCGGTTGAAAAGCAGGTCTTCCTGGTGTGGGCTGCCACGGGCGGTCACGTGGATGATATTCCGGTGGCTGAACTCCGTCGGTTTGAAACCGAGTTGATGTCCTTCCTGGATAACAGCAAGTCGTCACTGCTCAAAAAGATTCTGGACAAGAAGGAATTGACCGGCGAAATCAAGGATGAAATGAAGGCAGCGATTGACGAGTTCAAGAAGACCTTCACCGTTCGCGGCCAGGCAGCAAAAGCCTAGTTAGGGCTTGGGGCTTAGGGCTTGGGGCTTGGGGTTGAAACCCATGTGGGTTTTCGATATTCCTCGGCCTCATCACTCCCTGAAGATACAGGAACCGTTTCCCTAATCCCCAACCTTCAAACCTAAACCCTCAAGAATTTCCGACAATAAAGCTATGCCAAATTTACAGGGTGTCAGGCGACGAATTAAGGCGGTGCGCAGCATGCGCCAGATCACCAAAGCGATGAAACTGGTGTCTACCTCGCGCTTGAAACGTGCGCAGGATCGAGTAACCGCAGCGCGCCCATACTCCAGGAAAATGACCGAAGTGCTTGAAAATCTGGCCTCACGGGCAACCGGGTTTTCAAGTCCACTGTTAGAACAGCGCACCGGAAGCCGGGTCTTGCTGGTCCTGGTGACTGGCGATAAAGGGTTATGCGGGGCGTTTAACACCAACCTGATCCGGGCGGCCAACCTTTTCATCCGTGAAAATCCGGATGCTCAAATCGAAATGGTGGCCATCGGACGCAAAGGCCGGGATTTCTTCCGGCGACGCAACATCAAAATTCGCAAGGAATATATTGGCATCACGGCCAAAGCGGTCACCTATGAGATTGCCGCCGAGATTGCCCACGAAGTGGTGGAGATGTTTAGCGGTAGTTCAACTGAAACACTGGAAGAAGCGGCGGAAAAAACTGAATTTGAAACTCCAGATAAAGTCGTTCTGATTTATAACGAGTTCAAATCCGTGATTCAGCAGGTGGTTCGGACCGAACAACTCCTCCCCATTGGACGCTTTAGTGAACAGACGGAGGATGGGCAAGGAGGTTCGGATTCAAGCACCGACTATCTCTATGAACAGCCACCAGCCGAAATTTTTACCCGGCTGCTTCCCCGCTACATTGAAACCCAGATGTTTCAGGCTCTGCTTGAATCGGTGGCATCCGAACACGGCTCACGGATGACCGCCATGGATTCTGCCAGCAAAAACGCCACCGAAGTGATCAACAAACTGACGCTCAACATGAACCGCATCCGTCAGGCAGCGATCACCAACGACATCATCGAAGTCGTCAGCGGCGCGGCGGCACTGTAAGACAGGGTTCAGGGTTCAGGGTTCAGGGGTTTTCGAATTTATGTCCTGTTCGTCTTTTAAGCCCTTTTTGTCTTTTTAACCTGGAACAGGGGCCACGAATCAGTCTAAACTTTCTTATTCGGCGTTTGGAGCAGCAAATATCGGTTGCTCCAAACGCCGAAATGTTTTCCAATGCCCTGGCCGGTTGACCCCTGATTCTGAAACGACACGAAACCAATATGCTTGTTGTGATTTGTGGTGGTGGCCCTGGTGGCGCGGTTGCCGCCCAAAAACTGGCCCAAAGCGGCGTTGAAACCATTTTACTGGAAAAAAATTTTACCCGGATCAAACCCTGTGGCGGGGCAATCCCTCCAGCACTGATCCGCGAATTCGATATTCCGGAACACATCATTGAACGGCGGGTTCAAGCCATCACCGTTTATGCACCGTCAGGCCAATCTGTTCAGCTTGATACACCAAACAGTTTTGTCGGCATGGTCAATCGCGAAGCTTTTGATCAGTTCTTGCGGGATCGGGCGACCCAGGCTGGCGCGCTCATTGTCGAAGCCCGTGTTGAAACGCTTGATGCAACAGAACTTGGCGCCTTTGTGACGTTTACAACGCCTGACGGCAGGCGGAAAACAGTGCAACCGGATTGCATCATTGGCGCTGATGGCGTCAATTCCCTGGTCGCCCGAAAGCTCAACCTGGTCAAAGGCGGTTTGCAGGCAACGGCTGTCCAGGAACGGTTTGCACTCAAGTCTGATCAAATTGCCCAGTTGATCCAGCGGTGTGAAATTTATTATGACGGGCGGTTTTCACCTGATTTCTATAGCTGGGTGTACCCGAAAGCCGACCACGTCGTGATTGGCACCGCCACCACAGTGAGTAACGCCAACGTCCATATCTATCTCGAAACCTTTAAACAACAACTTGGCATTCATGACGCGCCGACGTTGACTGAAACCGCTCAAATTCCGCTCCGTCCATTGAAAAGCTGGACCGCCAACCGGACGGTGTTGATCGGCGACGCGGCTGGCCTGGCGGCACCGACTTCAGGCGAAGGTATTTATTATGCAATGAAAAGTGGTGTGATGGCGGCTGAAGCCATTTTAGAATGCAGCGCTGATTTGCGTGCCCATAAGCTGGAAGATGCCTACCAGAAACGATTTATGAAAGAGTATGGCGCAACTTACCGTCAACTTGAAGCTTTACAGACCACTTACTATCAGAGCGATGAACATCGCGAAGCACTGGTCCATCTGTGCACTGATGCCTCAATTCGCGATCTGGCCATCCAGTCCTATCTGTTCAACAAACGCCTTTCACCAGTCTCGATTTTTACGTCATTAAAGCTCAAAACCAAAAACGCTGTTCAGTTGACCAGGGTGAAACTTGGTCACTTTACCGGCAATGAAAAGCTGGACAAACTTGCCAAATGAATCAACCTATCTCGTCGAAGCTCCACTATATATCGCGTGTGTTTCACAGCGTCTGTGTATTTGTTCTGGTGTTTGTGACAGTCGGTGCTGGCCCCTGTGGATATAAACCAGCCGGGAAAGGTGGTTCATTGCCACCCAATATCCGCACGATTGCCATTCAGACATTTACCAACGAGAGCCTGCGCTATCGCGTCGAACAACGCTTTACGGCGGCTCTGGCAGATGAAATTCTGCGCCGGGGCTTGCCCATCAAGCTCACAACTGACACCACGCATGCCGATGCGCTCATCACCGGGAGCATCCGCAACTTTGGGTTTCGAGGGGTACTGGTTGACGATCAGGGCCGCATCCGCCTCTATGAACTCACCATCACTTCGGCGGTGACGCTGCGCGACCAGACCTCCAATCGCATCCTGTTTAACGACCAGCGGCTGCAATTTCGTGGTGAATATCAACTCTCCGATGACCCACGTTCATTCTTTAATGAAGAAGACCCAGCCGTTGAACGCATGGCCCGCGACTTCGCCCGAAGCGTGGTAACTTCAATGCTGGAAGGGTTTTAGGGAATGAAGAATTGAGAATGAAGAATGAAGAATGAAGAATGAAGAATGAAGAATT
>DAOQNB010000277.1:0-7254 GCA_035335845.1 Acidobacteriota bacterium
TTAACACTCACACCCAAGAAGGAGCGGCGTTTCCTCCCGGCCCAGCAAGGACCGGGTCTCCACGCCGAAGATAGGATGAATTATGAATTATGACCAAATGCCCTGGTTCAATCAAAAAAGGGCATTTCAGAATTCAGAATTCACCTCCTATAATTTGTATGCCTATCCTTTGAGCAGCATGCCTTTATCCTGTTCCGGATGCTTCACCCCGCTGCTTTCAATCCACATCATCTAATCAGGGATTCAGACCTTGGCCAAGCGACGTCATTCAAACCGATTTCGTTCACACACACTGACTTACTCCTCAGTCAAACCGGGGCAGATGGCTGCTCAAGTACGGTTTGCCCATCAGGAGGCATCCCGGCTGACTGAAGATTTGGCCCATCGGTCCGGTGATCTGGCACTCAAAGAAGCTGAGGTGACAGCTTTACACGATCAGCTTTTGATTATGCGGGCGCAGCTTGAGGCCCAATCTGCGCTTTATGCTGCTTCGCTGGAGCACATTAAAAACCTGGAACTGGTCCTGACAGAGTCCCGCCATCAGTCATTTCTGGCTGAGCAAAAAGCGATGGAGGCCGCACAATCCAAAAATCTCTTTCTGGCCAACATGAGCCACGAACTCCGCACCCCGCTCAATGCGATTCTCGGATTTCTGCAATTGCTAGATCGAGATGCGACCTTAACGGCGAACCAGCGAAAATATCTGAGCACGATGGAACGCAGTGGTGAGAATCTGCTGGGGCTCATCAATGACATCCTGGCTATCGCGAAACTGGAATCCGGACAGGTTCCGCTTCAAGAAACCACATTTAACCTGCAGACGCTGTTACTGACCCTGGAGGAAATGTTTCGGATCCGGGCGACTGAAACCAGGGTGGGGTTGATTTTTGAACTGGATCCAGAGCTTCCGCGCTGGGTATGGGGTGATGAAGGGAAGCTGCGCCAGATTTTAATGAATGTTGTCGGAAATGCCTTTAAGTTTACCGAAGCTGGGCACATTGCTGTGCGCGCCCGGTGGCAGGATGGGCAGGTGGTTTTTGAGATTGAAGATACCGGAAGCGGGATTGACCAGCAGGAGATAAATCAGTTATTTCAACCATTTACCCAAACGACAAGTGGCCGGGAACTGAAGGAAGGGTTGGGCCTGGGGTTACTGATTTGCCGCAATTATGTGCGCCTGATGGGCGGAGACATTTCCATCACCAGCCGGCGCGGGCAGGGGACCCGGGTTTGTTTTCAGGTTCGACTGCTGGTGGCAATGGGAACGTCACTCCAGCTTCCCGAACGCCGGGTGGTGGCGCTTGAGCCAGATCAACCGCGCTATCGGATTCTGGTGGTGGATGATAAGTGGGAAGATCGAACTCTGCTGGCGAGGCTGCTGACCCTCGTCGGATTTGACGTTCAGGAAGCAGGAAGTGGGGAAGCCGCCGTTTCCTGCTGGCGGGACTGGTCGCCCCATTTGATCTGGATGGATCTGGTGATGCCCGGAACCGATGGATTCTCGGCGACTCAGATCATCCGGCATACTGAGTTTGCCCTCCTCAACGACCGAACCCAACCGCTTCGGTTTCGCACCACGATTATTGGGATTTCAGCCAATTCGGCGGAAAGTGATCGAAAAGCTGCGTTTGATTCAGGATGTGATGACTTTGTGGCCAAACCGTTTCGCGAAGACACTATTTTTGAAAAGATGATCGGCTATTTAGGTGTTCGCTATGTCTATGAAAATCAACCAGTTGATTTTGAGTTTCCTGAAACCTGGGAAGAAGTTGACGTTCAAAAAGCCCTCCGCCAGATTTCACTGATTGATACGGAATTGCTGGATCAATTGAGGCAGGCGGCGATTGATGGCGATATTGCGAATGCACAAACTGCGTGCAATCTCATTGCCGGCCAGAACACGGTCTTAGGCACACATCTCAAGGACATGGTCCGGCTCTTTCAATTTGATGAAATCCTGGCCATCCTCGGCGGCGAAGATAATCCGTTGGCAGGATAATCAGGAATTACCATAGAAGATGAGGGGCAATAGAAATGGGGGTAAGGAAGTTTTCAAACGAGGAGACCCGGTGTTGAACTTTCCGACCTCCGAATCCCGACCCCTGAATCCCGATCCCCGAATCCCGACCCTGTCTGCTCTGAGGGTTTCGGTCGTGGTGCCGGTTCGCAACGGAGGCGATGCCTTCCGCCAATGTTTACTTGCACTTGGTCAGGCAGACCCTCCTGCCGATGAACTGATTGTCGTGACAGATGGTGATACCCAAGGGTCAGGTGATCTGGCAAAATCATGTGGGGCTACGGTCTATTCAACCTCAGTCCCTTCGGGCCCAGCCGCAGCGCGAAATCTGGGCGCCAGCCAGGCGAGCGGCGACATCGTCTTTTTTGTGGATGCCGATGTGGTACTGCATCCGGATGCAATTGGACGGGTTCACACGACGTTTGAGCAGTTCCCGGAAATTGTGGCGGTGTTTGGTTCCTATGACACGCAGCCCGGAGCGCCCAACTTTTTGTCGCAATACCGAAATTTGCTTCATCACTATGTTCATCAAACCGCCTGCGAAGACGCCTCGACCTTCTGGAGCGGCTGTGGCGCCATTCGCCGGTCAGTGTTTTTGGAGGTCGGCGGTTTTGACGCCCGAACCTACCAGACTCCCTGCATCGAAGACATCGCGCTTGGGTATCACCTGCGGGCGCAAGGGTTTCAAATCAGACTTGATAAACAACTGCAGTGCCGGCACTTAAAAGAATGGCGTCCCTGGTCTATGCTGAAAGCCGATTTCTGGTATCGGGCTGTGCCCTGGACGCTGCTTATTTTGCGTTCGAACGGGTTTGTCAATGATCTCAATGTTCAGATCTCCAGCCGGTTGTGCGTGGCGCTGACATTTTTGTTGATGTTGAGTGCTGGCAGCGGCTGGTGGTGGCCGGTGATGTGGGCTGTGACAATGGTTTGTGCTCTGGTGCTTTTCGTGGTAAACAGAGAATTGTATCTGTTTTATTACCACTTGCGCGGATTCCCGTTCACCTTCCTTGCTGTTTTCTGGCACTGGTTGTACTTTTTTTATAGTGGACTTGCCTTCCTCTTCGGATGTATGCTCCACCTCTTCAATCTGTCCAAGCCCTCACTCTGATTTTCACCTTACCGCCTGTGTGCGGTCATTTTTTTCAAGAAAGATTCAATAAACCGGAATGACCGATCATTTCCCAACTGTCATTATTGGTGCCGGACCGGCGGGACTTACGGCGGCGTACGAACTTGTCCGTAACGGAATGCGGCCATTGGTGTTAGAGCAAGGTAGCCAGGTGGGCGGTATTGCCCGGACCGAAGTCTATAAAGGATATCGGTTTGATATTGGCGGCCATCGGTTTTACACAAAAGTCAAAGAGGTTGAAGACTTGTGGCGCGAGATGATGGGCGATGACTTTATCAAAGTGCCCCGGCTGTCGCGGATTTACTACAAGGGCCGGTTTTATCAATATCCGCTCAGTTTTCTGAACACGCTCACCAATCTTGGGTTGACCGAGAGCTTTCTGGTTCTGATGAGCTACTGTAAAGCCCGGATTACGCCCCATCGCGATGAACAGACCTTTGAAGAGTGGGTGACCAATCGGTTTGGTTCGCGGCTCTATCGCACCTTCTTTCAAGCTTACACAGAAAAAGTCTGGGGCATTCCCTGCAATAAAATTCAGGCCGAATGGGCGGCGCAACGGATTCAAAATCTGTCGCTGGTGAAGGCGGTGGCCAACGCGCTGTTTGGTTCAAACGGGGTGAAGTCGCTCATTAATGAGTTTGACTATCCACGGCTGGGACCGGGGCAGATGTGGGAGCGATTCCAGCAGGCAGTGGAAGATCGCGGCGGCGCCGTCCATCTCAACACAACGATTGTGCGCCTCAATTATGAAGGGAACCGGGTCACAAGTGTGGTTGCACGGCGAGATGGTCAGGAATTTGAAATTGCCGCGCCGCACTTTATTTCCAGCATGCCAATCAACAAGCTGGTGCTCCATATGAACCCCCAACCGCCAGAAGCGGTGGTAAAGGCAGCTCAAAGTTTGAGTTATCGCGCCTTTGTCCTGGTCGGGCTGATTGTCAGGCGCGAAAACCTGTTTCCAGACAACTGGATTTATATTCATAGCCCGGAACTGAGTGTTGGTCGGATTCAAAATTTTGGCAACTGGAGCGCCGCCATGGTTCCCGAACCAGGGAAGAGCTGCCTGGGCCTCGAATATTTTTGCAATGCTGGCGATGATTTGTGGAAAACTCCGGATGAAGAATTGATTCGCCTGGCTGGCAAAGAATTGATGCAACTGGGGCTGGCCCGTGAAGGCGATGTTGAGGATGGGGTTGTGATTCGTCAGCCGAAAGCCTATCCGGTGTATGACAGCGAATATCGCGGCCACCTGGAAGTCATCAAATCATTTCTCGACCAGTTTACCAACCTGCAAACAGTTGGCCGCAATGGCATGCATCGGTACAACAACCAGGATCACTCGATGTTGACCGGAATGCTGGCCGTAAAAAACATTCTGGGTGAGAAGCACGATCTGTGGGACGTCAACACCGAACGATCCTACTATGAAGAATTTACCACCACAGATGCTCCCAAGCCGGCCAGCGCCCATCTTCACAGTGCCGGCGTGATTCCTCAATTTCACGAGGCCGAATAGGTAATGCCAGTTTGTCGTCAGTAGATTGTCGTCAGTTGCTCGCTAACTCTATTTGATTGAATTCTTTAACCGTTTTCTGATGCGAGAACTTCATGGCAAATTGGTATTATTTCGCTCCTTTTGCTCTTCTTTCATGCGCCTCCGCTTCGCTGAGTTTGCCTTGTTTTCGCAGGATTTTGCTCAGCAACAGGTGGGCACCAGGGGAATCCGGGCTTTGGTTGAGCACGGTTTGGACTTCGGCTTCAGCTTCCGCAATTTTTTCAATGCCAAGCAGAAGGTTGGCCAGACTCAGCCGGGCAGCGGCAAAGTCAGGGCGCCGTTCAATCGCGGTCTGGTACTGAGTGATGGCTGAGGCGAGATATTGCGCTGAATGCTGTTGCCTGGCCAGGAGCGTATAGATCTCACCGAGATGAAAGTATCCCTCGACCCAGTCTGGTTTGACTTTGACCCCTTTGAGAAAATAGACCAGTGCTTCATCAGGTTTATCTTGCAGGAGATACCCGGCCCCCAGATTGCGATAGGGCTCATACTGGTCAGGTTTGAGTTCAATTGCTTCAAGGTACAGAGGGGCCGCCTGATCGAATTTTTGCTGGGTGTAATACACATTCGCCAGATTTAAGGCGGCTTCATAAAAGCCTGGCTTCAGGCGACGTGCCTCGTGAAAGGCTGTAATTGCCTGATCGAAATTCCCCAGTTTGAAGCAGGCCAGTCCGAGGTTGGCATATCCATCCGCATATTTAGGAAGGAGTCGGGTGGTTTCTGTGAGATGCTCCATGGCCTGGGTGAGATACGCCGGGTCTTTGGTTTGTTCAAAGAATTCAAGCTGAACCAGCCCCATATTTTGATGGGCGGCGCCATATCGCGGCGTCTTCTGTAATGCCTGGGCGAGGATGAGTTGGGCTTCACCCAGTTTATGTTGTTTCAAAAGCGATTTTCCAAGGCTATTGAGTCCAAAATCGCTTTGCGGAGACAGGCGGACAACTTCGCGAAAGTGTTTTTCTGCCAGTGAGTACTCACCGCGATCCATCAGCAACCGGCCTAAATTGTGATGGATGACCAGATTATCTTGAGTGACTGCCAGGGTATGCTCAAAGATGGTGCGCGTTGTGCGCCAGTGACCAACCTGATTCCAGGCGAGCACCAGACAGGCAAGCCCCACGACCGCGCTGATTGGCGGTGCCCAGGATTCACGACCCGTTTTTTTCAACCACTCTGCCTCCCACCAGACCAGTATCACCAGTAACCCCAGCGTCGAAACATAGGTATACCGATCAGCCTGGAGCAGTCTGGAAACTGGAAACAGCGTTCCCAGGTACCAGAACCACCCCACCACCAGATAGGGCCGTGAGTGCATATTTCGAAGCGCATACACCGTGATTGCCCCAAGTAAGAGTCCCACGCCTCCGAGCCAGAGGTAGGAATATTTTTGCTCCAGCGGGTAATACATTCCCAACTGAACCGGGAAAATCAGTTTAAACAGATAAATGGCATACGCACTCAATCGAATACTCACTGGATTGAAGGATCCAGGGGCAAGTGGCCCGAGTGGTTCGGTATCAGGAACGGCAGCCATAACGGCGGGTGCCAGACCACGGATAGCCCTGAGTTGCATAACAAGCGAAATCGAAATCAGAATAAAGAAGGGAATTTTCTCGATTCCAAGTTTCAACGCTCTCATTACAAAGGTTTTGATCGAGCGAGTATCAGCCCTTGAAAACCGGTTGAGTGGCCAGTAATCAAGCAGGAGCAGGGCAAATGGGAGCGTGATCAGCATTGATTTGGCCAGTAACCCAAGCGCCAGCCACAGGCAAACCAGTAGATACCGTTTCCAGGAAAAGGGAAATTGGGTATAACCCGCATACGCCCACACCGCCAGTGCCCCAAAAAAAGTGCTGAGGACATCTTTGCGGCTGGCAATCCAGACGACGGGTTCGACGTGCACTGGATGAATGGCAAACAGAAGTGCCACCACGGCACTGGGCCAGACCGCCCTGGTCATTCGATTGAGGACCAGAAACACCAGCACGGTTGAGGCTTGATGGAAGAGCAAATTTACGGCGTGAAAGCCACCTGCTCTCAGGCCAAAGAGTTCAAAATCAAGGAAATACGAAATCCAGGTCAGCGGATGCCAGTGACCCATATAAAACGTGGTAAACGCCCATTTGAGGTTTGCCAGCGTGAGACCCTGCCGAACATTTGGGTTATTAAACACATAACTGTTGTCGTCAAAATCAATAAATTCAAAGCTGACAACCCGGCCAAACAAAACCAGATTGAGGATGATGAGCCCTAAACAAACCAGCAAGATCGGATGACGTTGGGCCCAACCTGCCGGCCCGGTCTTGGGGCGAACGATTGGGTCTGATGGCTTTCCATCGGTGATAGCGGGCTGAGGTGTCACTGGCAACGGCTCAGTCGGACGGTTTTTCTTTCGGGGCATAACGGGAATGAAGAATGAAGAATGAAGAATTGAGAATGAAGAATGAAGAAAACTTGGTGCTTAGTGCTTAGTACTTGGTGCTTAGTGCTTGGTTCTTGGTGCTTAGTGCTTAGTACTTGGTGCTTAGTGCTTAGTACTTGGTGCTTAGT
>DAOQNB010000278.1:0-7247 GCA_035335845.1 Acidobacteriota bacterium
TCATTCTTCATTCTCAATTCTTCATTCTCAATTCTTCATTCTCAATTCTTCATTCACTTCATTCTTCATTCACTGTCTTTTTAGCGCGTCGGTGTTTGAAGTTGCAGCCCCGTACTGGTGTTGCCAAACACGACCGTTAATGGACCTTGATGCCCGCGAATTCCATCAGCGCGGGCTTTTTCAATTTCAAGCATCAGTTCAAGTTTTTTGATTTCCAGGAGTGCCGGATTGGCATAGGTTTGGGCTTCAATCTGTTTGGTTTTGGCGGCCACTTCGGCGGCATTAAAGCGCGCTTCTTCGGCTTGCTTTTGTTTTTCATTCGCAACCACCGCGCTGGCGGCCTGTTCAATCCGGTCATCCAGAAAGTCCGGGTTTCCGATTTGAACGCTTTCCATCACCAGAAACAACTGATTGGCCAGCAATGGTTTGAGTGACTCAACAATCCGTTTCTGGATTGCCTCTTGATTGGCATAGATTTCATAGGCCGCATATTCGGCAAAGGCGTTTCGGGCTTCGGTTTGAACCAGTCCGCTTAAAATTTCATTGCGGCGTTTGTGACGTTCTTCATCACTAAACCCATATTTCCGAACGTAGTCCGCAACTTTGGCCGATTCGGTAAAGGCCGTCACACTAATCGGGACCTGGAGTGCGGCGTTATCTTTTGAAGTCACCCGTGGTGTAGCTGTTTCGGTAAATGACCGCAAATTGACTTCATAGGCACGCTGGCCGGGCAGCCAGGTTGTAAACCACCCATCCGAAGGGGCATACACCCGGCGAATAGATCCCCATTGGGTGAGCACTTTGACCGTACCTTCTTCGGCATAATTGACATTGCGCAACAAGATTAAAACCACAATCAGTACCACCAGAGCACCTACACCCAGCACAATCAGCTTTCCAGCATGTTTCATAAACAAACTCCAAAGTTGTGAATTTCAGGGTTGAAGACTTCGGGCTCAGGGCTTGGGGCTCAGGGCTTGGGGCTCAGGGCTGAAGAAAACGGGACGTAACTCTTCAGCCCCAAGCCCTCAGTCTTGAGCCCCGAGCTTGCGAGTCTTCAGCCCGTGGTCTTCAGCCCCGAGCTTGCGAGTCTTCAGCCCTTAGCCCCAAGCCCTCAGTCTTCAGCCCTTAGCCCCAAGCCCTCAGTCTTCAGCCCCAATTTCAATTAAATCGCAAACATCCGCCAGGTGAGAATCACCGGCAGTTTTGATTCCACTGACCAGACGACGCCTTGTGAATTGGTTCGGTGACCATATCCATATGATACCCAGCGGTTTACGACTTCGGCATTCAAGACGACTGAACTATGAACCGTCTGTATATAAAAACTCCGATTTTGATCATCTTTGGCGATGATTTGAGAACCGGTGGCGGATTCAATCGTGATACCGGCATCAAAGTTGAAAAACAATTCGATCAAATGTTTAGTTTGGCTCGGTTCGGAAATGAAGCGGTCTTCAACCACCCATTCCCGATCAGGTTTATTGAACAGAATCCGCCGCTGGTGATGGATTTTATCGGGAAGGCGTTTAAACCCATCGTGTTCAGCTTCAAGCAGGTCTTCTATTTCGCCAGTTTTCCAGGTCCGAATGTGTGGTTTGACGTTTGCGCCAAGCGAAAATGGGGCGCTTTTCAAAATCGGTTTGATTTCCTCTCCATCAATCCGGGCTGTGTTGTGAAACTCCGTTGAGCGAAAAAGATGACGAGCTTCAAGGTTGCCCGTGTAACTGTATGTTCCCGCATCAACAAGCCACGCCCGACCTTTAGACCAGACTTCAACGGCCAGCGCATCATTATGCCCGTGCGAACCAAACCCGCCAATCCCGTTGTCTCCACAATTTACAATCAGGAAATCATCAGCCTGGCGCAGGACATAGATCCCGGCATCAGGAAAGGCGGTCGAAATGGAAGGTTCGACTATTCCTTCCGGCACCCGTCCGCCAAACCAGATGGCTTCAGCTTCTGGTTCCGGGGCGGAGGATTGTCCAGGCAGTGCCGCTGGTATGTGCTGGCGGTACTCGGGGTTGAGATTCGGCAATACCACCTCTAACCCAAGCGCCACACCCAGGAAGGGAAGATAGGCATGGTCAATCGGATGGCGTTCGGCAAAGGTCAAAAGCTGTCCGTTGTCGGTGTCTCCGATTTGTGGAATCAGCCCATCTGGACGCAGGCACGTTCGGGTAAATTCAAACATTCGGGTCAGTTTTGAACGGGCCTCATCCGGAAGTTGAAGCTCATTGTGTTCCCCAAGCCAGAAACTGCAGGCAAAGAGTTCCGCCACCAGCCGGTGATAGCTGGTGGAAGCCTCAAAATCGGCCCCGTCCGGATAAACCTGTTTGTCAAATTCGGTCAGGATTTCACGCCACGCAAACTCGCGCCAGTGATGTGATTGGTCAAATTCGGGAAACATCACGCCAATGAAAAGCAGCCCAACCAGATCAGAAAGGTAGTGATTGCTGGTGATATGATGAGTATTTTCAAGGTTTTGCTCAACAAAGCAGGCATGTTCATAGAGCATGCGCAGGAAGCGGGCAACCCGTTCCGGCGTGCAGCCTGGTGAATGCCGAAAAAAATAAAACCCGGTGACAAGGTTCACCGCCCGGATGCCGACTTCCATGGCACACAGCCAGTGTGGGCCAAATTCACAGGGAGACGCCCGGTCAAACGATTCAAGCTGCGAAAAAAACTCTGTGGCAAACTGTTCGTCGTTGGTTAACGCGTAGGCCCGGCCCAGTGTGTTGGTATGCAGAAATCGTCCAATTTCCCAGGTGAATTTGATGTCACGCGGAGGCGTCAGTGCCGCTCCATACACGATTTCGGTGTAGTGTTTTCGCGGCCAGCCATCGAGCCAGTTGATCTCATCCGACTCGTGCCCAAGTTGGTGGAAGAAGAAATAAAACTGATGCTGGCACAAGGCGGTGGCGGCGTTGAGGGTTGCTTCGGTTGCCAGCGGGCACTGCCGGTTGATCAGGTCAGCGGTGGCCTTGAGTTGCTCCAGGCCAGGAAAAAACCGTGGCGACGTCCGGGTGGTGAAATGGCGGTGCCAGTCAGCCTGGGCCAGCCCCGGCAATTTCTTTTCAAGTTGCGAAATGGTCAATGTTGGCGGGGAAATCCGGGCCCGAAGCCGTCGGTATGACAATGTGACGTGGTGGCGAAGGCGGCGGTTGAGCTCGGTAAAGACTTTTTTCGGCCCAAGTTGTTGTGCCCGCTGGAGTTTATGAAGAAAAGACATGAGTTGGGTTTCAAAGGTGGTTTATTTCAAGTACCTGAGTTCAAAGAGAAGGATACATGCCACAAAGCTCCGGTCAATCCTGCCGGAGCTTTGGATTTTGCCAATCAAAGGACAGTTAGATAGATCAATACTCATTTCTTATCGTTCGCTCAAATTTGGGATGCTTCCGAAACATTGAATCTAATCCGCATCCCGGCACGCGATACTTCCAAACAGCCGTGGGTGGCGTTGACGCTGACCCACGGGAACTCGTTTTGGTGGGTGGTCCGGTTGGCCATCAACCCGTTCCGGGTTGGGATCGGCGGGATGTTCTCCGCCGTGGGTGGCGCTGACGCTGACCCACGGCTGAAACAGGTATCCCCGTTGGGGATCAAGCACCGTCATTTTTCAAAAACCATTCAAAATTTGAGCGAACAGCCAGTCATTTGTAGTCATACCCTGTTTCTCAGTAGCTGACTCTGATTCCAAACTGAAATTGCCGGGGGGCAAACGCATTGCGAAACCGTTCAGGCGGGGCAATATAACGACCATTTTCCTGCGATGGCAGGATGAACATTCGCTCCGGATTTGGTTGGAAGATTCGGTTGATTTCGCTGATGTTGGTGCGATTAAACAGGTTGAACGATTCGACCAGCGCTTCGATTTGAACCCGCTCACCAATTGAGAATTTTCGGGTCAGTCGCAGATCAAATCCAGCAAATCCGGGCAAAATCCCTGCATTTCGGGCAATGCCAAGCGGACGGTCACCGATTGGAAAATCACCATTGCCGTTGATATCAACGGCTGACAGCAAGTTGTAAGGTGAGCCGGATTTGAGATTTAAAATTCCGGACAGTTGAAAATCCTTCAATATCGGGTTGGTGGTGTAATCCAGGTTCCACAGTCCACTGATCACCAGGCGGTGGCGGGCATCCTGGGATGACAACCCGCGTTCCAGCCCCGGTTGGAGCGGATCATTGGTTTCATTCTCGCCAATGAAGATATCGTCGAAATTATCAATAGATTTTGAAAATGTGTAATGACTCAGGAAGCTGAATTGACTGGCAAACCGCTTTTCGAGGCCAAGTGTGACCCCGTGATAGTAGCTATCAAACGCCGATTCGGTTTCCAGGATGCTTCCCTGGGTTGGATCAACACGGCCATCAATAAAGGCTTCAAGCTGGTTTGGTCGTGGGCGAACCACCGGGTTGATATTTCGAACTGAGCTTTGCCTGATCCCGCGCACAAAACTATATCCGGCAGACAGATTGAGTGTGGTGGTGAGGGCATAGGTCAAGGTGAGATTGGCCTGGTGGGAGTAGCTATTCTTCAGGTCAGGCTGAAAGGTCGCGATGGTTCCAAGTTGTGGAATAAATGGCCGATCCGGCGGAGGTGTCGCACCTTCAGGAATTCGCCGCTCTGGGGTTGCCAGTGGTAAAACCGAGAACGGGAAGGGAATGCCTTGAACATCAAGCCGTTTGTCCGCCGCCAGTTTCGCTGCCCCGGCATTGGCTGCCAGCGGTCCAATCACAAAGATTCCATATCCGGCCCGAAGTGTGACTTGAGGAAGCCGAGTCGGTTGCCAGGAAAGCCCAATTCGAGGACTGAAATTGCCGTTGGTGGCGTCAATTCCGAGAACCTGATTCCAATCATAGCGGGCGCCAAGCCGCACCAAAAATGATGGTGTGACTTTGATTTCGTCTTCGGCAAAAGCCGATGCCGAACGGGTTCCAAGCCCGCTCACATTGGGATTCCCAAACGACTGGATGTACACCAGCGGGAGCGGGAGTCGGTCAAGCGGGACATTTTTGGGAAAGTTTGGAAGGGTTTGCGGAAGCGTTTGTGACAATTGCTGGAGAGCCAGGATCTGGGCCGGAGTTCGTAAGCGTGGATCCAGTGTTTGAAGTTCAGTGATAAATGGCAGGTTTCGATTTCCAATCAAGGCGGCTAAGTCCAGACCGGTAAAGCGCATCAACCCACCGACCAGCAACGGAATTGTGGCTTCGGGTTGGTGAAAAAACTGAAGGTCTCCGCCAAATTTCAGGGTCTGATTTCCACGCGTCAGTGTGACCGTGTCTGCCAGATGGAAAATGTGTTCTTTTCGGGTATTGGGGAGCAAGGTACTGCGGCCAAATTCAACCAGTCCAGCCAGGCTGGAAGATTGGACGTGAGGACTCCGGTCAAGTGGTTCAATGGATTGATCGCGATGGCTATAGAGAAATCGGGTTTCATTGACGTAGTTATGGGCGCTACTGGCATAGAGATTTCCGACGGCAAGGGTGTGTTCATTCAAATCGAGCAAGCCGCCGCTGGATTGGGCAATCAGTCCGCCAAAGCGTTCATAGGAACCATCTGATGCAAATCCGCCGTTGTAGCGAACCCAAAAAGTATCCTGCGATGAAAGCTGGGTATCCACCCGTGCGAGCAGGGCTGTCCGGCCAACTGAAAAGGGAATCGGGCCATTTTGAAATGCATATCCAGCACCTGCAGCGGCGCTCACGATTCCATCGGGAATGGTGACAATGTTGTTTTGCTGGATATTGAGTCGCTCAAAAGAAGTGAAAAATGATGACCGATCCCGGCGAAGTGGCCCGCCAAAGGTGGCCCCATATTGATATTGAGAAAAAGGCGCTTTGGTTGCCGTGAAGGCATCGCGGGCACTGATGGTGTCGTTGCGGTTAAAGTAAAACAGATTGCCGTGAAACTCATTGCTCCCGGTGCGGGTGATAATGTTGATAATCCCACCGGTGGCGCGTCCAAACTCAGCGGAAAAACCATCGGAAACCACCTGAAACTCCTGAACGGCTTCCTGGCTAAAGGTGGTTCGCACGGCACCGGAAACCCGGTCATTGTTATCGAGTCCATCAATTGAAACGTTGTTGAAGCGTGCCAGTTGACCGTTGAACGAAATCCCCGAGGTGGCGAGCACTCCCTGGCCTCCGATTGGGTCAGGGACTGCCCGGGCAGTGGTCTGGGCAAAGTCGAGAAAATTCCGCTGATTGATTGGCAGGCCATCAATTTGTTGACGATTGATCACACTGCTGCTTTCGGTTTTTTCGCCAAGAAAGTCAGCATCACTGGCTCGAACTTCAATCACTTCGTTCGTTCCGGCTGGTGTCAGTTGAAAGATCACCAGACCGGTAGTTCCAATTGCCAGCGTAAGTCGCGAAGTTTTGGTGGCAAACCCATCGCTTTCAGCTTTGATTTCATATTGACCGGGCGGCAGTCGCAACAGGGCGTATTCCCCACTTTCTGCCGTCTGAATCTGTCGAGTGAACCCGGTTTCAAACTGGCGAGCCAGAATCGAGACGCCACCCAGGTTGTTTCCCTGGGTATCGGTGACTCTGCCAATGATTTCTCCGGTTGTGGCGCCGCCTGATTGGGCAAGCACCGGCAGGTTGAAGAAGTGAAATCCGATCAAACACACACAGGCGGCAAGAACGGTTTTGATCCAGAAAGCCATAGTCATCCTTTGAAGAAGTGAAAGAAAGCAGCGTCAAGCCGCCGCACTCCACACCAGTCCGCCAAAGAGGCACGCTTCGGCAAGACGCTGGATAAGTCCGCGCACGGCGCCGGTTTCGGGAACTGATAGCAAAATGGCAGCGGCGCCGACAATGAAAGCCGCTATTTGGAATGGCTGGCCAAGGTATTCACTAATTTTCCATAAGGCAAAGGCACCACCAATGTATTCGACGGCGCCTCCGAGATTATGAACCGACTGACGCGTTGTTCCCGTTACGGGCGACCCAGGGTCACAGGGGAAAAACGCGGCAACGACATAGCCAACCCCAATACACAGCGCCAGCAGGGAACGTGGTTCATTGGAGCGCATCAGAAACGCCGCCACGAGCAGGAGCACGCCAATCGGGAGAAACATCCCAAATGCGACCAACCGCTGGTCGGGGGCGCCGACTTCGCCAAGTTCGCTGATCGTGTGGCGAAGGTGGGAATATCCTGGTTTTCTTGTGGACAGAAAAAGAAGTGAAACCAGGAAGAAACCAGTTGCCAGGAGCGTCAAAACAAAAGCAGGAGACAT
>DAOQNB010000279.1:0-7236 GCA_035335845.1 Acidobacteriota bacterium
TCCGGGTTCCGGGTTCCGGGTTCCGGGTTCCGGGTTTTCGAATTTATGTCCTTTGTGTCTTTTTCGACCTTTCTGTCCTTTCACCTTTTTCCCAAACGCTAAAGCAAATTCCGTTTATAGAGCCCTTCGGCAACCAGTCGGAGGGCTTCAGGTCGGACGCGAAATCCCGGTTTGAGCGGGTCGGGTTCGATGATTTCACGCGCCAGCAATTGATCAAACCGCGCCCGGCTGGCACTGACAGGTTCCAGAAAAATGACGGCATGTTCATCGGGTATCAGGCTTCCGTGCTGAAGAATTGCTTTGAGCGCAAACCAGTCTTCCGGCGTCAAGACCTCCATCACAGGTTCCAGGTTTGGAATGTCCAGCAATTTCATATAGAGCGACCCGGCTTCAACCCGGTCCAGATGCCCGAGCCAGATTTCAAAGGCCGTGCGGAACACGCCGGTTGATTCCTCAAACAACGCGTCAAAAAACTGGGTCTCGGCGTCAATTGTACCAGCCAGTTTTTCCCGGAGCCGGGCGACCCAGGTTTCTTCTCTGGGGCGTTCGGCAAATTCGAGCCGGAGCCCTGACAGGTTGTGCCGTAACAGGATTGCTTGCTGGAGCATATCCCGGCTGACATTTCCGACGTTGATCCGATGGGAAAAGGTATTGCCAAACTGGACGGCTGGATCCAGAAAATGAAAGGCCACCTGATTGGTCGCCAGAATCCAAAACGTAGTCGAGCAGGTCGCGGCAATCAGGCGCTGAATCTCACGAACGGCCAGATAATGCCCAATCTGGCGCAGGAAAAGGCGTTCGATTTCTTCCAAAATGACGATTCGGCGATGTTCCAACAGAAATTGTTCCAGGTCGTCAGCAGAATCCAATCCAAACAGGCGAGCCAGATGAGCGTGCAGGTGCGGGATCGAGGTGATGCGCTCGCTAAAATCACCCCGGATAACCTCGACTCCGGCCAGATGCCGTTTGATGGCACAATTGATCAGGCTGGTTTTGCCGCTGCCGCGAGGACCGGTGATTAAAACAGCCACCTGGCGGCCAGCTTCCCAGTTGGTTCGAGCTTCGGCAATCGCAGCCAGTTCTTCAGCCCGGCCAATCAAAAAGCGTGGATCGTCAACCGCTTCAAACCGAAACAACCGCCGGTAAATAGCCGGCATTTCTTTTTTGGAAAGATCGGCGGTGAATTCTTTTGGAAGGTAGGTCCGGCGGTAAATTTCAGATTTGCCAGGGTCAAAGCGTTGTTTCCAGCCGATAGCCACCAGAAATTCAGTAAAGCCGGTTTCCCCGACATCCACTGATTTTTGGATCAGCCCGGTCATGACCTCCGAGCCGGCCTCGACCTTTTCACTGAAGGCTGAACTGGTGCCTTTTTGAGCCAGATAGGCCAGTGCCCCCAGATAATCGCGGGAAAGCAAGACCCGAACTTCCAGAAACATCCCGGCCAGAAGCTCGACCAACCGGCGTTCGACCGGGAGTCGCCAACTGGTGTCAGACTGGTTGAGGCGTTCCAGCATCCGCAGCGCATTGTGGAAGGCTTCGCGGGCGACGGCCCGATCATTTTCCAGATGAGCATCGAGCGCCTCCGTGCCAAACACGATGACTTCGCGTGCCTGTTCGACCTGGGTCACCATTGCGGTGTGCTGGGCTTCCAGATCGGCAAAGAGTTGTTCCACACCGCTGCGTACCCGGCGGTCAAACGTGCGGAGGTAAAAATCAGATGGCCGCAGGAGCTTTGGTTTGGGTTTTTTGGGCGGATAGGGGCTCAACCAGGCCACAAGTTCAACCGGCACCTGGAGCGGCCTGAGTTGTTTGCGAAAGGCCGACTCTAAATCGTGAACCCGACTGGGCGCCGGGACGATGTCGGTTTCTATGGCGGGGAGAGTGACCGGTACCTGGGATTCCACCTGCTGGCGAACCTCCTGAGTCATCATTTGGAGTTCGGTGCGCAGAGCGGCTCGTTCGCGACCAATCTGGTCGAGATACTGGCTAAAGAGCACGATCAGGTTGCTTTCCTGGCAGGTCAATTCGATCTCAAGTCGCGCCTCCGCTTCGACCGCCCGGAGTTGTTCAACCCACAGTTTTAAAAATTCCGGCCCTGGCGGCGATTTTTTTGATTGTGGAGACAGAGACCGTACGGCCAATCGGCTCGATAGTCGGGCTTCAAGTTTTGAGCGCAAGCGTTCGGAAAACAATTTGTGCCGTGTCAACGCCGTTTCAAAGTGATGGATTCGCCGCAACACGATTTGTTTCTGGAGTTCGAGTTTGGCACCAGAATCAACCGGGGTTCCCCGTTTGCCTTTCACCTGCTCATCCAGACTGGTCCGAACCAGATCCCAGGGCGTTTGCAATTTTCGAAACAGCAGTGCCAGTTCGAGCAGTAATTGACCTTCCCGCTTGAGTCGCTCTTGATTCAGGGTTTGCCACTCTTCGGTCACGACCACTTGCCAGTTGAGTTTTCTCTGTCGGAGTCGGAGTTTCAACCAGAGTCGAGCCAGTGTCGAGTTGACTCCGGTTTCAAACATGTCACTGATCTGTTTTTCTGAAATGACCGGAGTTTCTGGTAGCTGTTTGAGGGCTTCGTCAACGTTGCGGTCAAAGATTTCAATCAGTTTGATGATTCGTTTGAACAATCGTTTTCGATCTACGGCTGTGACAACGGCTTCACTCAGGGTCGTGGCCGTGTGCTGACGAAAATCGCGATAGGTGTTGAGGTCCGAGCCAATTGCCTCCGGGAATTCCGGGACGACCGCTTCCAGTATCTGCCGGGTCAACAATTCTTTGACATCCTGCCAGATTGCAGCCAGTTCACTGGTTGATTCCTGGGCTTGTATTTCCAGCCAGGAAACCATTCCAGCCCAGTTCTCTTGGAACGTTGGTTCAAGCGAAAGCATTGACATAGTTCCAGTTCGTAGTCAGTAAGTACCTTGCCGAAAATTTCCAGACATTTTGAACCACGAAACACACGAAATACACCAAAAAAACAAACACTTCCATAATGCAATACCATTTTGGGATCAGGAGCTCAGGGGCAGGAAAATACAATTTTTTCAATAATTTAGCCTTCCCGTAATACGAGGACTTCATTCCAAAATGGTATAAGCGGGTTGAGGAATAGGAAAATGGAAACCACCAGAACAAGATAGGGGGACGACCTGAAGTTTGCCAGGAGCAACAGGGAAATGCAAAAAATACCAGGCCCTTATTCTGACGGTTTCAATTCAACACCCTTCAGTGGCAATGGCATTAAGTTAAGAAAAATGTCTTCACCTGGGAGCGCGGGCGTCTCGCCCGCAGTTGGTTGGAATTGAAATCCAAGTAGGCAGGATGCCCACACTCCATCCTTTTGCTGACCGCACTGGAAAACAGTGTGAAAGGAAGAGTCTGGTTTCGCTGGCCGAACTCTTTCTTTCATCAACTCGGACTCTTCTCACTGCTATCAGTCCGGGATGATCTGTATCAATCCTCATCGAGGTAAAACCACGAACCAGAGAGCCGGATGCGGGAAATCCGCCAGTCCGGTTCGGAGGGAGGGGAGGCCGAACCCAATCGGCTCTATTTATCACCGTTGTTTCCATCTTTTTCTTTTGCTTCAGACGCAGGTTGACCCAATGAAGCCAGCCATTTTTGGAAAGCTTCTTCTTTGGCAATCGGATCAAAGTGTTTGTTTTTTTCAATCACCGCCCGGCGTACGGGGCCAAGCTCAACCACTTTTTTCAGCGCCGTGACCGCTCGTTTGGCATCGTGCATTTCAGCATAGGCACAGGCGATATAGTACCACGGCCCCTGGTCAGTTGGTCGGATATCAGCATCAATTTCAAGGCAGGTAATTGCTTTTCGATACTCGCTGGTCGAGAAATACCGCATGCTTTCTTCAAACATCATGATAAAGCAATGATCCAGGACCATGGTTGCCACCTGCCGCGAAACAGATGGAGTTCGATCAGCCGCTTGTTTCTTCAATGGGGAAATCAAGGAACGCATAGCGGAAAAGCTTTCAAATTGCCCTTCCTCATCAAATAATCCGTGATAATGGCCAAAAAACTCTTCCATTTTGGCGCTGTGTCGGCGACGTAAATCAACTTCATCCTTAAACCATTGCTGAACCGGTTTGGTATTTTTCAGCGCCTGAATTTTTGAATCAAGCTCTGGAGTTGGGGTCAGGCCAGCATAGTCGCGGTTGAGATTGACCAGCTTCCAGTAAGCAGCCCCACTCATCCCAGCCGTTTCCAGTTCTCTGGCTGTGGCGATTTGCTTTTCATAGAAGGCCGTCAACCAGGCTTCGTTTTTAGGTTTGCGACCCGTTTTCATGGCCTGAAGATCAAACCACTCCAGGGCACTCCGGGCAGTTTGCTTGTCGCACCACCCATGCGTACCGTCAAACACCACAAAGGTACTGGGGATTGAATTCTTCTGCAGGGTTTCAATGATGTCCCGTACGTGGAAATAGTTAAAATCACTTGTACCAGCCGAGCCAAAGACAATAAACGGAAGTTGTTTACTTTCCAAAAGTTCTGGAATCCGTGGCGAACCAACAAGAAAGGTACCTGAAATTTCGCCTTTACTCAGGCGGGCAATCGCCGTGGCTACCATGCATCCACCTGACATGCCGGCGGTATAAATCTGCTTTTCATCAAATGAAAGTCGCTGTCGAGTATCGCGCCAGAAGATCCGGACAATCTCTGAAATAGGGACATTGAGTCCATTGTGCGAGTTGTTTGATCCAACCACAATATAGCCAAGGTCTTCGGCAGCTTCCTGGAGCAACTCAACCGGGGCCGAACCATTTCCGCCAGGATCAAAAGCATAGACAATCGGCCATTTTTTGTCTTTTGTGTAGGCTTTCGGCAGGTAGAGCGCATAACTGTGGTCAGCATTTTCCTGGCATACCACTTTGGGCTGGATATGCCCAGGCGTAAATTCAGTCTGAGCGCGGATTGTTCCATTCCCCAGCCACACCAGCATCAACGCCACCAGGCACCTCCAGGTGGTTTGAATCATAAATTGTTGTTGAACCATAAACCCCTTTTTCTCCAAGCAAAAGATGCACCCGGCCTGAGATGATGATTGGTATCTGGCACTTTAAAGGAAAAGAAGGATCGGGAAAAAGGAAAAGTGATCAGCCGGCAGGCAGGGATGATGACCCGGTGATCGCAGTATTTGGAAAAACAGCCCCAAAACAACAACCCCCTGATTGTGTGACCACAACCAGGGGGTTGAATATTTGGACGATCAGGGGCGATCAGATGGAAAAATTACCAGCGTGATCCGCCACCACGATGACCGCCGCCACCGCCGCCGCCGCGATGACCACCACCGCCGCCGCCACGATGACCGCCGCCGCCGAATCCGCCGCCACGATTGCCACCGCCGCGTTCTTCACGGGGACGGGCTTCGTTCACGGTCAGGGTCCGACCATCGAGTTCGGTGCCATGGAACTGGGAAATTGCGCGCATACCATCTTCTTTGGAGGCCATTTCGACAAAACCAAAACCGCGTGAGCGGCCAGTTTCACGATCAACCACGACAGTGGCGCTATCAACGGTACCAGCCTGGGCGAACAACTGGCTCAGATCTTCTTCAACGGTTTTAAAGGACAGATTGCCAACGTAGAGCTTCATAGACTTAAATTCTCACCATTCTAAAGAGGAGCAGGAAGCGAAATCCAAGTGGGTTCGGTGAATCTGACAGCAAACAAAACTTGCTTTGAAAAGTACCCAGAGAGGCTTCTGCAGGTTATGACCACCCTCTCAAACAATCCCAACCTACCGCCAGTTCACCCAAACAAGAAGCTACGAGGCAAATCACCGAAGGCCGAATGAGAGGAAAAAAGAACTCGGCGCAGTATGGGGGAAGAATTCCAAAAAGGCAAGCATCTGTTGCAAAAAATTTGTGGGTTTATTCTTCCAAAATACTTCTTCCCATTTGAGATTGACACGAGTGCGGCCAATTCAAACTCAAATTTGGGAAAACGACCCAGATTGCCAAACCCGTGCGGGCCTGTTCGGTGTGAAACCCGGTGTTTTTGAACGTCTGAACAAATTTTGACATAAAGTTTGATCTACTTCTGTCTAATTCGACAAACACCATCTCAATCACTGAAAACCAGTCAACCTTTTATGTTTTTGGAATTCAACCAGGGCCACAGTTTACCCAATCCATCGTGACCTCCACCTCTCACGGCCCAGCGCCAGATCTTATTCACCGCTCTGATGAAGAACTGGTGCCTCTCATTGTTGCCGGTCAGGAAGAGGTCTTTTCCATTGTGTATGACCGACAGTATGGACGCATCTACCGACTGGTTTTTGGAATGCTGGGACGCCACGAAGGTGCTGATGATGTGACCCAGGAGATTTTTCTACGTGCGTTTCTCAAACTGGCGCAGTTTGACGGGCGGGCACAGTTTTCAACCTGGCTCTACCGGTTGGCTGTCAACCATTGTTTAAACCAGGTTTCCACTATCCAACGGGAAGATCAAATGTACGAGTCTGACCAGGATCTGCCAGAACTGACGAACGATTTACCTTCGGCTGAATCCCTCATTTTGCAACATCAAATTCAGCATCAGGTCACCCAGGCACTGCTCAGCCTCAAACCACACTATCGAATTGTCATTATTTTGCGCGATATCGAAGGGTTTCGGTATGAAGACATTGCGGAACAACTCAATTGTTCGGTTGGAACGCTGGCGGCACGTCTGAAGCGGGCACGAATGCTGCTGGCTCGGAAACTCGAACATTTAAAAGGAATGGTGTAACGGCCATGGTTGGACAGTGGCTCTGGCAGAAACTGGGTATTTGTACTGACCGCGCCTGTCGCCAGAAACTGGTGTTGTATCTGGATGGCCAGTTGTCTTCTCAAGACAGCCAGAAAGTCCATGCCCACCTGAATCAATGCCGGATATGCCACTCAGAGCTTGAAACCCTTACGTTTGCCACTCGACTGGCAGCTCAGATCGTATTACCCACAGCACCTTCTGCAGGCCGCCCAACGTGGAAAAAACCATCTGCGGCAAGCACTCTGACGAGTCCAGTTCGTCAGCCAGTCAGCCGATGGCCTGTGCTGGTGCCGGTCAGTTTGGCACTGATGCTGGCTGTGGCCAGCGGCGTGCTCTGGCGGCTGACTCCCAAAATGACAGAACCCACCTGGGAGGTGATTCGGCTGGCCGGAGTGCCGCACATCGGGCAAACGCCGCTGGGCAAAACTGGTTACCTTAAAACAGGACAGGTCCTTCAAGCC
>DAOQNB010000280.1:0-2850 GCA_035335845.1 Acidobacteriota bacterium
ACAAAATATCAGGAGCACCATTCCCAATTCAGCCCTTCAATCATCACCCACCGAAATTTCTCAAGATTTCAGCGACTCTTTCCCAACCCATGTGCAAGTGGCTCGACCTGGAAGCGGAACTGAGTCACAGCGGATTACCCGGATTGACCTCGAAGTTCGCTTTTCAAATGGGTCGCCAGCCACAGATACCGGCTTGCGCGACCTGCTCGACCTCCGGGTTGGCGAAGAATATTCCCCAGTCAAAATCAATCAGGCGCTGCGCCGAATCTACCAGTCGCGCCGGGCCTCCAATGCCCAGGTCTTCCTGACTGGCGGGGAAAGCCCTGGATCAGTGGTGCTTAGATTTGTAATTACCCGACAGGAACGGGTAAAGGACATTTTCTTTAGTGGAAATCAGTTCTTCTCACCCGAAGAGCTTCGCGCCCGGCTGGTCGGGCTCGATGTCAATGCTCCCCTGTCAAATCGGGCCGTCGAAGAAGGACAACGAACCTTACTGGGTGTCTTTCAGGAAAAAGGGTTTTTTCGAGCCAAAATTGACTGGACGATCAGCGACCCAGATGTTGATGGGCGGGTTGACATCACCTATCGCATTCAGCAAGGCGATCAGGCCCTGCTGGCCAAACCAATTCAGATTGAAGGCAATATCAAAATTGATCTCAAGAAACTGACTGAGAAATTGAAAGGAAAGCCCGGAATTCCCTATACCACTGATTTAATTCAGTCCGACCTGGAGAAAATTCGCCAGTGGCACCTCGATGCCAGTTACCTGAGCCCCCAAATCTCGCTTCCCTTTGCCGAATATGACCCGGCAACCAATACGGTCACCGTGTCAGCCAATCTGGACTCTGGCCCGCTGGTTGATCTCAAAATTGAAGGATATGACCTCTCGCGCAAAGAACAACGCGATATCCTGCCGATTTTGCGGTATGGCGGGCTTGATGATTTTGTCCTGGAAGATGGAAAGCGAAAAATGCTGACCTATTTACAAACCCAGGGATATTTCTTTGCGGCAGTTGACTATACCAAGTCAGTTTTTGAAGAAACGGCTTCGGTGGTGTACACGGTGGAAAAAGATCGGCGGTACCGACTGGAAGCCGTCAAACTCATTGGAACTGATAAGTTTACAATACTTGATATTGGTCCTGAACTGCTTTCCCAGCCAGCCGGGATCCTTCCCCGGTCACGTGGAAAAACCAGCCTTGAAAGCCTGACAACCGATGCAGGACTCATTGAACGTAAACTCAGGAACCTTGGATACTTACAGGCACGCGTAACCGAACGGCGACTGGGGATCTCACCTGATAAACCTGATTTTGAAGTGACCTTTGTGGTTGATGAAGGCCAGCGGACCCTGATCAAAGAAGTCGCCTTTCTTGGCAACGATACCTTTACCGCCGACCGGTTACGGATGGAAATCCTGGCCCATGCCCCAGATGACAATTACTTTTCGCAGGAACGACTCAACCAGGACATCAATCAACTCTACAGCCTGTATGAAGAAGCCGGATATGCGCGGGCGGTTATTACGCCCAAAATTGAGTTTGCCGACGCTGCCCCCAACAAAGCCAAAGTCACCTATCAAATCGAAGAAGGCAAACGCATTTTTATTAACGATATCTTTGTGACCGTGCGGGGCCGAACCCATAAACATGTGGTTCAGCAGTACCTGCTGTTTCAAAAAGGAAACCTGCTGCAGCAAAGCAAACTCAGCCAGACTGAACAAAACCTGTATGGCACGGGCCTGTTTAACCAGGTTGTCACTCGCATTCAACCAGTCCGGTCCGATGGCCCCTATCGTGAACTCTATGATGTCTTTATTGATGTCGCTGAGGGAAAACGCTACACGCTTTCTTACAGTGTCGGTATCGAGCAACAGGAGGTTCAGCGTCAGGCAACACCCCGATTTTCATTTGAAATTGCCAACCGCAATCTGTTTGGCCGGCTGCAAACTGCCAGCCTGATTTTCCGCCTGAGCCAGCGTGAACAACTTGGCCAGGTTTCGTATCAGTTTCCCCGCTTTCTGGGCTCACAGTGGCCTTTTTTGACGACGTTTCTGTTCCAGCGCTCGCAGGAAGTCAGTTTCAGTATCGAGCGAAAATCCATTCAACTCCGCACTGAGCGGAAACTCAATGATTTAACCTCATTGATTTTCCGATATCAGTTTGATGATGTCCGCCCATTTGACCTGGAAATTTCAGGGGATGACCTTGATCGGAACAATCGCCCCGTCAAGCTTGGCCGCATTTCAAGTACCTATCTGCGGGATAGCCGTGATTCCGCCCTGGATGCCACCAAAGGGTCGTTTTCGATTATTGACCTGTCGCTGGCATCCACCAAAATCGGCGGCACTGAGCGCTACCTGCGCATGTTTGGACAGTACCAGCAATTTCGCACTCTTCCCAAAATTCCATCAGTTGTCTTTGCCAGCAGTATCCGCATCGGGCTGGCCAGACCCTACGGCGAGTCAATCAACCTGCCTATCAGCGAACGATTTTTCTCTGGCGGCGCCAATACCATCCGTGGACTTGACTTCGAACAGGCTGGACCACGTGACCCAATCACTGACCAGCCAATTGGTGGAAATGCCGTGGTGGTGCTCAACGCCGAATTGCGCTACCCCATCTTTCGGGCCCTGACCGGTGCCGCTTTTTATGATACCGGCAATGTTTTTGATAAGGTATCAAACATCCGACTGGGTGGGTTTACCAATACAGTTGGAACAGGCATCCGCCTAAAAACAGGTCTGGGGCCAATCCGAATTGATATGGGATATAACCTGGATCCACCCAGCTTTGTCGCCGTCCCGAATCAGAAACTGTCACGCGTCCAGTTTCACATCAGCTTTGGGCA
>DAOQNB010000280.1:2950-7234 GCA_035335845.1 Acidobacteriota bacterium
GCCCCAAGCATTGATCTTTCTGACTCTATCTGATATTTAAGACGGCACATTCCACTTTTCCCTTTTAATTCCCCTATTTGAAGCTCATTCAATATTTGCGGGACAACATCTTTTTCAATCTATCACTTGAGGAGAACCCATGAGCCGACGTTTTATCACAGCAACGTTGCTGGCTTTGTCTGTCATGTTCTTTGGACAAGCCTGTGCTACCAAAAAGTTCGTGCGGAAAACCATTGATGAACGGGTAGCCCCACTCGAAGGGCGTACCGCTGAATTGGAAGAATCCGTACGTCGCAATTCATCTGCGATCAAGGAAGTTGACGACCGGTTAAGCCGCCGGATTGATACCGTGAGCGTAAAAGCCGAAGAAGCTGAGAAAAAGGCAACTGAAGCTGACCGCAAAGCCGTTGAAGCCGACCGCAAAGCCGTTGCCGTGCGCACCGACCTGGTTGAAACCAGCAAAAACATTGATAACTTTGTCGTGGTTCGGACGGCAAAAGTCTATTTCAAAACAGGTCGGTTTGAACTCAGCCCTGAAGCCAAAGCTGAACTTGACGCGGTCGCTTCGTATGTCAAAGGCCGCAAAGGCACCCGGATTGAAATTGCCGGCTATGCCGACCGTCGCGGCGGCATTCGCTACAATGAAAAACTGACCGAAAACCGGGCCGATGAAGTAAAACGCTACCTGTTCCGGGCCCACGGAATTGACCTGTATCGTGTAACTTATATTGGCGCTGGTAAAATTGATGATGAAGCTCGAACCAAGGATGAACTCCAGGAAAACCGTCGGGTTGAAGTTCGCGTGCTTGAAAATCAAGTCGTGAATAAATCTGGTGGCAATGGCTAATTGAACGCTTTGGGAACTGGAGACTGGGGCTTGGGATCTCTTTAATCCCGAACACCAGTCTCCAGATGCCAAAATCTGAACCCGCTCACACTCAATCCCTAAAAAACCATTTTCTGCCTCCCACCAGTTGTCCCAGTCGCCTCTTCCCATGTCACGCCTCTACGATGTTGTTGGTCTTGGTCTCAATGCCGTTGATACCTTAATTGTGGTTGATGCCTATCCGGCTTTTAACAGTAAAGTGCCGCTCCGGGGACATGTGCGTTCGGCTGGAGGCCAGGTAGCAACCGCCTTAACCGCGTTGAAACGACTTGGCAAATCGGTGTGTTATCTTGGTAAAGTTGGCAACGATGAGAGCGGAGACTTTCAACGGGCTTCACTTGAACGGGAAGGTATTGATACCACGACACTGCTGGTTGCGCCTGACGCTGAAACCCAAATCGCCTATATCATCATTGATGGCCAGACCGGTGAGCGCACAGTCATCTGGCATCACGATCAAAAGCTGAATTTTTCGCCGGCGGATCTCTCCGAAGCAATCATCACCTCTGGTCGGATTTTGCATCTGGACGGCTATAGCGTCGCAGCCAGTATTCAGGCCGCCCGCTGGGCACGGGCCGCGGGAATTCCAGTGGCGATTGATATTGATGAACTCTATCCTGGGGTCGAAGAGCTTCTTCCCCTGGTTGACTATTTGCTGGCCTCAACTGATTTTCCAGCCGTGGTTACCGGCGAAGCAGATCCGGAACGCGCCTTACAACAATTACACGACCGATTTGGGTCCCAGATCGTTGCCATGACGCTTGGGGTTGAAGGATCACTGGCCCTGGTTGATAACCGGCTGGTGCATACACCAGCGTTCGCTGTTCCCTGCAAAGATACGACGGGTGCCGGAGATGCTTTCCGTGGAGGCTTTTTATATGGCATCCTTGAGGGCTTTCCAATTGAAACCACAATGCGCATTGCCAACGCGGTGGCAGCACTCAAATGTCGTGAACTTGGCGCCAGAACCTCACTGCCCTCTGTGACTGAATTGCGCCAACTGGTTGCGGAACTCTAGCTCTCGGCGACTGATTTTTTGGGAGATGCCACCTCTAAAAACAACGCCAGTCTTCTTAAATTCTTCATTCTTCATTCTATCGAGGAGCTTTTGCCCTGTGGTCAGAACATCTCTTGTTGTCCTTACTTGTTTGGCATGTGTGATTTTACCCTGGCTATGCCTGACGCCAGATATCCAGGCCCAACAAAAAGCACCCCAGCCCCAAACCCAATCACGAGAAAAGTATCCCCAGCCGCCAGTTGATCCACGGGAAAAACACCTGGGCGAGATCAAACAGCTCACCTTTGGGGGCGAAAATGCCGAGGCCTATTTTTCTTTTGATGGAAAACAACTGATTTTTCAATCCACTCGTGATGGCCACCCCTGTGACCAGATTTACTCGATGAATCTGGATGGCTCAGACCTGAAATTGATCAGTACTGGCTATGGACGCTGCACCTGCTCCTACTTTCTCAAAAACGGGAAGCAGATTTTGTACTCATCAACCCATGTGGGAAGCAAAGATTGTCCGCCTAAACCGGATTATTCTCGTGGGTATGTCTGGTCGCTGTATCCAGATTACGACATTTTTATTGCCAACCGGGACGGATCCAATCCCAAACCGTTGACCACAACACCTGGGTATGATGCCGAAGCCACCATTTCACCCAATGGAAAGAAAATCATTTTTACCTCTGATCGATCTGGTGATCTGGAACTCTATTCAATGGACCTCAATGGGAAAAATGTCAAACAACTGACCAACACCCCAGGATATGACGGCGGCGCCTTTTATTCGCCAGATAACAAAAAAATTGTCTATCGCGCCCACCGACCAGCCACCGAAGCCATCCTCAAAGACTACCAGTCGCTGCTCAAAGAACATTTGATCCGCCCAACCACGCTTGAAATTTTTGTCATGGATGCTGATGGGAAAAATCAACGGCAGTTGACCCATAACGGCAAAGCCAACTTTGCCCCGTTCTTTCTACCGAATAGCAAGCAGATTATCTTTTCTTCCAATATGGATGACCCAAAAGGGCGCAATTTCGAGCTTTATCTGATCAATATTGATGGAACCGGGCTGGAACGGGTAACTTACAATGACACCTTTGATGGGTTCCCGATGTTTTCACCAGATGGCAAAAAGCTGGTTTTTGCTTCAAACCGCAACAGTTTGACCCAGGGGGATACCAATATCTTTTTGGTTGACTGGAAGCCCTAGTGCCGTGAGCAGCCAGTAACGAGCCATAACGACCCATTGCCTTCAATTTTTATAGGAACTTTCTATGGTAATGACCGAAACACACCCAGACATTGATAACAACGCCTCAACCAAAACCTATTATGCAATGACAGCGGTTGGGAAAGACCAGCCCGGGATTGTTGCTGCTGTGACACGTGTGTTGTTTGAGCTTGGCTGCAATATAGAAGATTCAAGCCACACGCTGTTAGGCGGCGAATTTGCAATGATTTTGCTCCTCACGGTCAACAGTACCGTCACCCGTGACCGACTTGAATCCGGCCTGCGTGATGCCGGAACCCCAATGGGGCTGTCCATCTCGGTCTGCCCAATTGAAGCAGCCGAGCTCATTCGGGCCAACGGGTCTGCCCACACGCTTCCATTTTTGATTTCGGTGTACGGCTCTGACCAGCCAGGCATTATTTATCGCATCACACAGCATCTGGCTGATCGGGATGTCAACATTACTGATATGAACACACGGGTCATCCGGAAAGATAACGCTCCGACCTATGTGATGATGCTTGAAATCGAGGTTCCCTCTGAAGTTAATCCATCACATTTGACACTCGAACTGGAGGGAATTGGGAAAGAATTAGGGGTTCAGGTTGGAGTTCGCCCGGTGGAGGTAGCTGAACTGTAATGGCTATCCTGAATGTCCTTACAATCCCTGATCCACGGCTCAAACTGATGTCACACCCAGTGACCAGCATTGATGCGGCAGTGGATCAATTTATCAAGGATTTTGTCGAAACGCTCCAGTCCTTTCGTGGATGTGTCGGCCTGGCTGCCCCTCAGGTAGACAATCCCATTCGAATCGTCGCCATTGATGTCTCTGTCAGCCGAAAACCGCATCCCAATCACGGCCTGATGGTTATGATCAATCCTGAAATTATCGCCTCTGACGGCAGTGAATTGATGCGTGAAGGATGTTTGAGTATCCCTGACTTCACGGGTAACGTTCGGCGTTCAGTTCAAATTGCTCTTCGGTATACCGATCCAACCGGTAAAGAATGCAATCTGGAAACAGAAGGATTTGAAGCTCGTGCAATTCAACATGAAATTGATCACTTAAACGGACTTCTCTTCCTCGACCGGGTTTCATCACTCAAAGATGATGTCTTTCGGCGGAAAAATTACCTTTAGCATCTGGTGCTT
>DAOQNB010000281.1:0-7231 GCA_035335845.1 Acidobacteriota bacterium
AATGGTTGTTTGGTTCGGGTCGTTGTTTCGCCGATTCCGGTCTGAGTACTGGTGGTAAATGCCCGTGCCACGGCTTTCCACGACGTCAACGTATCAGGGTAGGTCACTTTCACTATGGCTTTCCCTTGTGCATCAGTTCGGATATCCGGCTGCCAGAACGCCGTTGCCCGGAAATCATTGCGCACCACAACAGATGGCTCTTCTTGAGTTTGTCTTGCATCTGATGAAATGGCAAAGTCACCCTTACTTGCATCCTGTTCCCCGGCGGCTCTCCGTTTGAAACTTGCTTTTTCTTCAGCCATCAACTGGCCGCGCAACTCATTCGTGCCAGAAGTGCTAAAGCCGATGGACTTTCCTGCAGATGAGCTAAAGGCAATCCCGCCAAGGTCTCTGAGTCCGCTTCCTACGCCTGAACCCATTCCACGTCCAAATCCACCCGCGATAGAGCCCTGGCTGCGCCTCACAACAGTTGGGACACTCGGATTCCCATCCTGAAATGTTTCATCAATCAGGATGTTTTCTTCCTCTTCGGTCTGAGGAGGGAGAAGACTGATATAAGGTTTGATCTGGAATGAATTAAAATCTTTCACCAGATCCGGACGCTTGCGGCCATAGAACCAGGCACGTGGGTCAGCGGCATAGTCACTCTGAATATACAGAACTGATTCATCTGACAACCCAAGCGCCACTTCGGCAGAAATGGGGCGGTTGCTGGAATCGCGGGTCGTCACGGTCAAGGTGCCTTCCTGACGAGCCTGATATTCATCGCGGTCGGCTTTAATGTCCACTTTCAGGAAGTTTTCAGTTGGTGGAACGACCAGTTCAACTTCGGCACCAACCACCTGGTACTCGTTGACCATCACGGCGGTCATTTTCACGTTTGGAACATGTCGGGCATCAATGGGAACTTCAACCAGCCGGGTCGTTCCGGTCACATGGACAACCTGATGACTGTAAATTTCGTCGCTTTCAATCGTGAACAAAATATATCGGTCGTTTACCGGTGACGTCAGCAACACCGGCATTGTACGGCCAACTTGTGCCGTGTCTTTATCTACAATGATTTGAACCTGTTGTGGATGGAACCCAAGATCCTGGTTGTTTGTGGTTGAAACCCAAATCTGAGTAGCAGCCAACACCGGGCGCTGATCCTGGTCAGTACTCGCCCAGTTGATCGTGTAGTACCCTTCCTGTGCCGCCGTAAACATCAGTTCACCGTTGCCTTCGGCATTGGTTTTGACGGTTTGTTTGAGGACTTCATCGCGTTTGTAACCCCGCGCTTTAAGTTTCCAGGGTTTTTCACCTTTTGGAACCTGGGGCGGGAAAATCGTTCCGGCGGTTTGCAGCTTGCGCAATTCCTCGCCGGTTACTTCACGCCCGGCTGGGTCAACCCAGATTTCACGCCATGTTTCGCGCCAGATGGTAACGGTTCCTTCGGCTTCAACTGGCGACGAGTTGGCATCAATGGCCTTGAATTTCATCGTCACCCGATCTTGCGGTTGATAAATCCAGTGATCGGCTCGCGGGTAGACATAATACCGCTGGCGGGTGACCCGAATTTTATCGCTCCCGATGATTTCACGCCGCGAAGCATCCGTCACACGAGCTTCAACCCGATATTCAAAGTCCTGCTGGCTATCACGTGGAGTTTCAAATTTAAGTGTGGCTTTTCCGTTCAGGTCGGTTTTGATTGTTTCTTGTTTTACCGTCTGACCATTTCCATATTCGGAACTTCGGCGATAGGAATTTTGGTCAGAGTCTTCATAAAACCAGGGAAATTCACGTGGCTCCTGCCAGGACTGATGAAACGGCTTCTGATAGACAACCACCTGAACCGTCGCATTGGCCACTGGTCCACCAAAATAATAATCGGCCTGAATGGCGACTTCGACTTCATCACCCAGCCGGAAGGTCTTTTTGCGTCCGTTTTCCTCAGGCGCGCTGACCGAGACTTTAAATTCGGGGAGTTTGTATTCTTCCATTCGAAAGAGCATTGCTCCGCCAATCGTGAGGTTGCGCCCATCGGTCCAAAACGTAATGCGATATTCCCCAAGCGGCATGGTTTCGGTCAGGTCCAGCGTTCCCCAGGCACTGCCAAACTGATTGAGTGTGGCCTTGTCAGCTTTGACTTTGGTTCCGCGTGGGTCGGTGATTTCATACTCGACCACCTGATTGGCTGGGGTTGTGTAGGTTTGATCAGCTTGATTGCGAACCAGGAATTTCCAGTTTACCGTCTCATTAGGCCGATAAGCGGGCCGGTCAGTAAAGGCATACACTTTCCATTTGGCTGACGCACTCTGGTTCTGGTCGTAAGCGACGCAAAATGCCTGATGGTCCTGGCTTTTCCCAGCCACAAAGATTCGATGAGTGTAATCGGTATGTGATACCAGATTGATTTGGGCCAGCCCGTTTTGGTCAGTTTCGAGCTGATAATCACGACTTTGCCAGGCATTGTTTTGATAATATTGATCCCACATCCGCAGTTTCGCACTGGCAAGCGGTTTTCCATTCGCAGCATCCGTCAAAAAAGCAATCACTTTTGTCGGTGAAGTCTTGACCACCAGCGAAGCATTGGTCACCAGAATCAACTCGCGGGATTTCTGCCGACCAGCTTCAGCCGTGATGAGATAGGCGCCGACAGGAAGCTTTTCATCCAGTCGAAGTGTTTCGGAGCCGGGCTTATAGTCACCTTTCTCACCAGTTTCTTTCGTCCAGGATTTCACTTTGGTTTTCGCCGAAAGTGTGATGGTCTCCAGCCAGGTATCAACCTGTTGCTCGCCAGCTTTGAAGACCACATCCTGGGTCAAATCGGTTTGATAGATGGCCAGATTGATCTGTTTGACGTTGCGCCAGTTCAACGAGTATTCAATTTCAGAATCCGGCAGGAAGATATTTGAGACAGAAACCTCCACCACCGGCTGAGTCATGTTTTTGATCTCTTCCTGGGCATCGTCGAAAAAGCGGGTCTCGCCTTTTTGGAATTCGGTGGTTAAGCGGCGGTAGAGTTCGAGGGCTTTGACAAAGTCCGGTTCTTGCGTCCAGCCAGTTTGTTCACTCCATTTGATTACCCCGGTGTCCTTCATCCATTGGGCATAGGCAAACAGGGTATCGTCATACCAGTCAGTGCTTTTGCCAGGCTTGAGTGCCTGTTCAAAAAGAGATGGAACTCGTTCCCAACGGTCCATTTGACCGCCTTGATAACGATAGGTGGCAGCCAGCAAATAACTGGCGTGGGCCTTGTCATTTTCGGTTTGGGCAATGGCCAGGGCATTGGCGGCAACTTCCAGCGGTAAGGAACCATAATAGCCATAATAATAATATTGATCAGCCCAGGGCGGTGTTGACATCCGAAAGACAATCTTCAAATAGCGGTCACGGGCCACATCAATTTCAGGTGAATTTGCCCACCAGTCGAGGGCCTGTTGATAATATTGCCAGCCCTGATACCAGTTGTGGGATTGGCGGCGCAACCACCAGAAATCACCGAGCGACTCCTGAATTTCAACCCAGACCAGGTCGCGGTCTTCTGGACGCTCAATGTCACGCACCAGGGCTTCGAGCTGCCGTTGCGCCCGGTCAAATTGTGAAGTGTCGGCAGTCTCTGTCGCCGCCTGTGACCGCCACAATGTGTCGGCCAGTCGAAATTGTACCCAGCGAGATTCGGATTGAGGCAGGAGCGCCGGGTTGATTTTGGCGTATTCGGCATTGGCCAGAGCGTAGGATTTTTCCTGATACAGCTTTTCGGCCTGGGCTTTGAGCCTCTGGTACTGGCGTTCATAGTCGGTCTGCTGGGCGTGAGTTGACAGTTTCACCAACAAACATCCAACAGCAATCAATACCACAAAGAGCAAAAATACATTTTTTGCACGTTTCATGCGTGACCTCTGACCAATTTGAGAATGATGGTTCGTTGTGCCTGGAGAAAGGGAAAAAAGCTGGAATGTTAGGGCTAGAGTAGTGCAGATGATTTGTTCTGAAACACAACCTTATCTTTAGTCGCGCATTTTCCGGGGAAGTTCCCACTTTTGGAATTAACTTTTCACTCCACGCCAACACAGAAGCACGCCTGAGCTTCTCCCAAACTATTCCGCAGGTTTCTTTCCTGAAACTCAAGGGTGTCTCTGTGTGGCGATGGGGTTTCCCGAGGAACTCATGCCCACCCAATGCTTTATCACAGCCTGAGATTACAGGAGCGAACAAATTTATGATTCGACAGCGCTTCTTTTTGATATTTTTCGTTATTGTTTCCATCTTTCAACTCAATGTCGTCCTTCCTGAACAACCAGTTGGAGCAAGTTGCCACCCACCACACCAGATTGCCCGCCATCCATTCCCGGCCAGGCCGCGCCCGATTCGACCGGTCACCCGTCAGAGCACAACCAGTGAATTAACTGGTAAAGCCAAACAGTTGTTTGAGTTAGCTAAAGCAAGCAACCCGGAGCGAGTCCAGTTTGCGCTTGATAAAGGTGCCAGGGTCATTCCAACACCAGATGGTGAAAGTTTTGCTGTTTCGTGGGAGCCATCACATCCAGCCGAAAACAAACCTGTGATGATCGCCTTACACGGCAGCACCAGCTTTGCGTTCGATGAATTTTATCTGTGGTATCCAAGCCTCGAAAAACACGGGGTGGCCATCATCGCGCTCCAGTGGTGGTTCGGAGAAACCGGAACCAGTCGAGATTATTATCAGGTCAACGAATTGTATCCAATCATGGAAACCTTTCTCAGAGAACGCGGCCAACAACCAGGCACCGCCATTTTACAGGGGTTTAGTCGCGGCTCAGCCAATAGCTATGGCGTGACCTATTTTGATCGCGATACTGGAAATAACTATTTTGGAATGACGTTTGCCCTCTCGGGAAGCGCTGAACTGGATTTTCCGCTGTATGCCGATATTGAAAGTGGTGAGCTAGGTGAGAAGGTATTTGCCGGAACGCACTGGGCATTATTTTGTGGTGGAAAAGACCCTAATCCCGAAAAAACTGGCTGTCCGGGGATGGAACGCACCGCCGACTGGCTCAAAAAACACGGCGGCTCTATTGATTTAATGTTTGAGGACCCAAACCTGGCCCACGGCGGGTTTAACTGGAACTCCGAAGGCACCGACAAATTCTTTACTTACTTTCAACAATTGATCAGTGGACAACCTGCCCAAAATGAGCGGGAAACGTTTGTGATGAAAGGCATCTGTATTGGTTCAATGGCTGGAAATGAGGCACCAAAAAGCGGCTCCTACCTTATGCCAAACATTCAACGCCTGGATAACGGCAGTTATCGAATGTATTACAATCGCTCAACCTTCGGTGATGATCAAATTAAATATGCTGAATCACCAGACGGTATTACCTGGACTGTGAAAGGAATTGTCTTAAAAGGATCTTCAAATCCCACAGACCTCACCTTTGCGTTTGGGGGGCCAAGTGTCGTCAGGCTGGCAGATGGGCGGTATCGGATGTACATTCGATGTTCACCCAAACAAGAGCCAAATATGCCGCCCAAACACCACATCATCAGTGCAATTTCAAATGATGGTGTTACCTTTACCCTGGAACCAGGTGTCCGGATTGAAATTGCCTCCAACGATCCAACCAGCCAGTTTCAGTTAGCCGGACATGGTGCATTTTATCGGCTTAAAGATGGCACCTTTGCGGCTATCTTTTCCGCAAATCCGGTCAGTACCTCGAACCAGCCAAGTGACCTGTACCTGGGGACATCGCCAGATGGCCTGACCTGGGGAAATTTCAAAATGCTCTATAAAGGGTTCCACGATCCGACAGTGGTGGAAAAAGATGGAAAGTTCTATCTCTACACCATGTATTTGCATTTCTTTCACGCCAGAGGCACTTCGGAAGATGGCATTACCTGGCCGGAAACACTTGACGAGATTTTGCTGGCTGATGATACGGGGACGGATCTGACTGTGGCCCGGGCCGGCGTCGGGGACCTTGGCGCCGCGATTGCACCGGATGGAAACATCCGGATTTATTCAAATTATGGCAATCCATCCGAACAAATTGCCTACTTTGATTTGAAACCTTCATCGTCTACGTCAGACAACCCGCCAACCGTGAGAGTCAATTCACCAAATGGTGGTGAACAACTCGCCATCAACGCTCCGCTCTCCATTTCGTGGGCCAGTTCGGATGATAAAGGGATCAGTTCCCAGACAATTGCACTTTCGAGTGATGGTGGCGGAACATTCCCAACCACGCTGGCAACCGGTCTGAGCGGATCAGCCACCAGTTTTTCAGCCACACTCTCTAGCTCCGTCAGTTCAACCACCCGGGCGAGGGTACGGGTTACCGCCACCGATAGCAGTGGAAAGACCGGATCCGATACGTCTGACGCTGATTTCTCAATTACGGCGCCAAATCAGGCGGATACAGTGGCACCAACTGTCCAGCTTGTGTCACCCAACGGAGGCGAACAGGCAACAGCCGGGGCAAATTTGATGATTCAGTGGAATTCAAGCGATAATGTTGGGGTTCGGTCCCAGACCATTCACCTCTCAGCGGATGGAGGCACCGCGTTTGCAATCCAGCTCGCCACCGGGTTGCCCGGCAATGCGACTTCGTTTGCCGCACAACTTCCTTCAACTCTGGCGACGACTCGCGGCAGAGTTCGGGTCTCAGCCACTGATCAGGCCGGAAACAATGGGTCAGATACGTCGGAGGCTGATTTTACCATTACCGTCCCCGCGCCAGATGACACAACACCGCCTTCGGTGCGGCTGATTGCTCCAAATGGCGGTGAAAAATTGAAACTCAATCAATCGTTTTTGATTCAGTGGCAATCGAGTGACAATCTCGAACTGGCCAGCCACGATCTTTTTGTATCAACCGACGGAGGTGTCAGCTACCCAAATCTCATCGCGACTGGATTACCGGCAGCAGCGCAATCGTTTGCCTTTACTGTTCCATCAAACATGGCGAAAACAAAAATGGCAAAGGTTCGGGTTGTGGCAGTGGATAAGGCTGGAAATCGTGGGCAGGATGACAGCGATGCGACCTTCCGCATCAAGAAATAAAAGCCGCATTGAGTGAAGAATGAAGAATGAAGAATTGAGAATGAAGAATAGACATTATTGGAGATAACCGACCAGGAACGAAAAGCAATGGCGTCAAGTCAGTACCACCTGCGTGAGCGGGTGGGTTGCCGCGTGGAATTCAACTCCTGGTAAATTCTTAACCCCGATAATGTCTCATGAAGACAGTGCCTGGTGCTGAGTATC
>DAOQNB010000282.1:0-7213 GCA_035335845.1 Acidobacteriota bacterium
GAACCATAAGGACAAACAGGGCGGGTTTCGTGTATTTTGAGAACCGTTTTTCACGATTCTTTCAAACTCGAAAACTCCTACAAACACACAGGGCTTGAAACTTTTCTTCCCTGCTGGTCACCAACCTGCCAGTTTTCCTATGCCACAAGCCAAACGTTTTCTTCCACATACTCACCCAGTTGTCTGGCTGATGACAATTTGCCTGATCTTTTATTTTGGATTTGGCCTGATTTTCTCTTTTTGGACCCGCTTTCTATGGACCAACCCTGGATTCACCACCCGGACAGATCTGGCCACCGGGATCATCACGATCAATTACATTGAAAAAGACAGCCCGGCTGACACCGTTGGGCTCAAGGTTGGGGATGCAATTGTGAAACCGGACGGTCAGCCATTTACCAGCCGGTCTGAATATGCACAACTTGCGAAAAAAGCATTTCGCACCAACACATTTGAGTTGACCATCAAACGAGAGAACCAGCCGCTGCAACCCGTTTCCATCCAGTTACCTCCGCCAGACTGGCAAAAATATTCATTTTATCGGTTCTATTTTTTCTTTGTGCTGTTTTTTATTCCACTCATGTGTTTTTCCATTGGGTTGATTATCCTTTGGAAACGATGGGAAGATCGTGTAGCCCGGATGGGTGGGCTATTTTTCATCTCAATTGGATTTTTGTTTGGAAATGAAGACAGCTATTCCTACCTCCTGATTCCAGCCTGGGTGAGCACTTTTTTCATGGTGATTCGGAGTTTTGGGACCCTTTCCGGCTACCTGTGTTACAGCTTTTTCACTGAATTTCCGGTTCAAACTCCGCTTGCTGAGCGAACCAGGCTTTGGAAACGGCTCTATCTGGCTATCCTGCTGACCATTCTTCCAATTTCGATTCTGAGCGATGCACTCATCAACTATTCGTTCAAATTGACAAATATCCTTCGTGAAAGTACCGGTGATATTCCGATCAAGATTGAGCAGTTTTTGTGGATGATCGGGTTTCTGGGATTATTGGGTTTATTTCATCCAAAACTCCGAGGACAGTCAGAGGCAGGTCAACATGCCAAATTTAAGGTCTTGATGTTTGGCACGGTGGTTGGCTGCGGGCCATTTTTCTCATTGATATTATTGGACTTAATTCGATTTGGTCGGATTTCCTTTAACTACCCGCCACTACTTTCGGCCATTGTACTGGCGCTCTATATGGTGTTTCCGCTCTCTTTTGGCTACACCGTGGTGCGCCATCGGGTGTTGGGTGTCCAGCAGATTGTCCGCAATAGCCTGCAATATGCGTTTGTTTCACGGGCGTATCTGCTGGTTGAAATTTCGCTGCTCTATGTCATCTGGAAGGCCACCCAGGGCATTGTCAGCAACGTCTATGCCACCACACTGGCAGGTAACCCACCTGAACTGGTTTCCAAAAGTATTTTCTATCTGATTGGATTTTCAGGACTTGGATTAATGTGGAAGGTCAATCCGCGATTGCAGACGATGATTGACCGTCGGTTTTTCCGGAGTTCATATCAGGCGCAACAGGTTTTGACCGAGCTGAGTCAGACCGTCCGGCAAATGACCCGCGCCGAAGATGTACTCCAACGAGTGGCCGAACAGACCAAAGCCGCGCTCTTTGTGGATCGGATCGGCTTCCTGGTGCATGCGCCGTTCCTGAACTTTCAGAGTGAACCCCTTGATCGTTCCCGGTTTTATTCGCTGATCTGTCGGTTTGACGAATCACCCCATTGTTACTTTGATCACAGCAAGAATCTGCCTTCAAGCTCTTTTGTAATCAACAAGTTGAAGGAAGAAGACCTGCCGCTGGATTTGTATTTTGATGAACCCGACGAATGGATGGAGCAATTGATTGACTCGTCGCGCAACCAGTCATCTGAACAAATCAAAGAATATGACCTGCTTAGAGAACTCGATTCCAACCTGCTGGTGCCGATTGCGACCAATAACCTGTTTTTAGGATTCTTGAGCCTTGGACCAAAAAGGTCGGAGGAACCCTACACCAAAGAAGATAAAAATTTGCTTCTGGCGGTGGCTGAAGCAACGGCCTTCCGGCTTGAAAATGCGCAATTGATTAAGCGGGTCACGCAGGAAGCAACGCTACGCAAGGAACTGGAAATTGCCCGCACCATGCAACAAAGCCTGCTCCCGGCCAAAGATCCAATTTTGCCAGGGGTTGAGGTGGCCGGATATTCAATGGCTGCCAATGATGTAGGTGGTGATTATTATGATTATTTTCTCATTGACGAGGGACAACTGGCGATTGCGGTTGGAGATGTGACGGGACATGGGGTCTCTTCAGGGTTACTGATGGCCTGTGCCAAAGGTGGCGTGCTGACGCTGGTAAGCGTTGACCCGGCGCCAAAAGCCGTCATGTTTGGACTCAACAATTTGATCTGTACCACGGGCGGGAAACGCAATCTGATGTCCTTTATCTATGCGGTTTTTGACAATCAGCAGCACCAGCTCGAATTGACCAATGCCGGGCATCCCTACCCATATCTCTATAAAGCTGCCAGCGGGCAGGTGGAACCCCTTGAAATTTCTGCCTATCCGCTTGGTGTGAAACGCAATACCCCATACCAGACGCTGACAGTCCGACTCCAACCAGGTGACACGCTTGTCTTTTATACCGACGGCATCGTTGAAGCTCAGAACCTCGATGGTGACCTGTATGGATATCAACGGCTGGAAGAAACGATTGCCGCTTATGGCGAACGCTCGGCCCTGGAACTCAAAGACGCCATCCTTGAATCCGCCAAAGCCTTTGCCGGCGGCCAGCCATTTGAAGACGACATCACACTGGTCGTGCTCCGCGTCCAGCCTGGTGAGCATTGACCAGACAACAGGACCATAAGGATCAAAAAAAGAGACCTGAGCTACTTGTATGGCTCTGGTTGAGAGACCGCCACGAAATTTCGGAGGCAACCCCGCCACGAAATTTCGTGGCTTTTTGCGTTCCACGAAATTTCGGAGCGCAGGTGTGCCTGTCAGGTAAGGTCAATTTGAACCGAAAAACCTTTTTTCCCTTCTGGATCAATCACTTGCAAAAAACAGACTCACTTTTCAGAGTTTTGGTACGCAGGTTGTTTTAAGAGAGACCAGAAAGAAACAACGGAGTTGAACTTATGTTACGAATGACCACGATTCAAGCTGACCCACAAACCGCCACTCTTTTCCTGGAGGGACGGATTGTCGGGAGCTGGGTCGAAGAACTAACCCGCGAGTGCGAGCAAAAATTGTCACAAACCGAACGAATTATTTTAGATGTTTCGCAGGTTTCATTTGTGGATGACAATGGAGTTGAAGTATTGAAGACCTTGAAACAAAACCGGGTTCATCTGACTGGATGTTCGTTGTTTCTGGATGAACTCCTCAAATAAGCCAGTCGCAACGCCTGGCCACTCTTTTCCCCAACCGTGAAACCGCGAGAGGATCCCTTACAATGTCAGAAAATAAATTATTACACACTGTCACAACGCTTTATACCAGGCTGGTCTCAATTGAAACCCTGCTGCAAAGCCCCCTGTTGCTGATTATGCGTCTCTATTGGGGCTGGCAATTTTTCAATACAGGCAAAGGAAAATTGATGCATCTGGACAAAACAACCGAGTTCTTTGCCACTTTGAATCTTCCCGCCCCCTATTTAAATGCCATGATGGCCGGGTCGGTTGAATGTATTGGAGGGCTGCTGCTCCTGCTGGGCCTGGGATCACGACTGGTTACCATTCCCTTGACGTTTACGATGATTGTTGCCTACCTGACTGCCCACCGTGAAGAACTGATGGGTGTGTTTTCAAACCCGGATGGGTTTACCGAAGCGGCTCCATTCCTGTTTATGTTGACAGCGGTGATTGTGCTGGCTTTTGGACCGGGAATATTTTCGGTGGATGCCCTGATTAAAAAGTATGTGTTCAACAACACCAACTCTGAATCAGGCTCAAAAGCGTAACCCGGTTTGATTCAACCACGCTCGAAACCATAGTCGCTCTGGGGTCTGAAGGGATGACTGGATAAACCGCTCACTACATTGGCCAGTCCTTTCTTCACCCCGTTTTTACAAATGCTCCCCCTCAGCATTCCGACACCGTTGAGACGGATGTGCCCCAATCCGTAAACAGGATTGGTGTGCACGCTGGTAAAGCTGGGGCACAAGCGCAGCAAAACTGAATCAGGTCAAGTAGTTACATTGCTCACAACCCGCTGGTGATCAACTTTTGACCCGGTGGATAACCCTTAATTTTTCCCTGGAGGAACCATGAATCGTAGAGAATTTACCTTTGTTTTAGGCGCCGCTGTGGCAGGCGTGTTAACCGGATGTAGCACGGCTTCACCATCTTCAGATACGGCGAAACCCGCCACGGCACCCGCGCAACAGGCAACGTCACAACCCGCAGCAACTCCGGCGGCAGCCAAGCATTCGTGCAAAGGCAAAAATGAATGTAAAGGACAGGGCGGCTGCAAAGCCGGGGATAATGGCTGTGCCAGTAAAAATTCCTGCAAAGGCCATGGTGGATGTGCCACCGACGGCAGCAAACCACCTGAAACAGCAGCACCAGCAGCAGATACCTCAAAAGATAAATCCAAGGACAAAAATAGCTGTGGTGGGAAAGATGGCTGCGGAAGCAAGAATGAATCCAAGTCATCCAAAGAAAAAAATAGCTGTGGTGGCAAAAACGGCTGCGGCAATTAACCAGATGAGTGGTTTCAGCGGGGGTTTTGGATCAGGACCTGGGTATACCCAGGTCTCAACCCCCTGACCTACCAGCTTATCTCACAATGGATCTGCAAAAGCTTCACCCCCTTTTTGACAACTCGGGCTTTTGTAGCTTCATTGTTGACTTCAGGAGAACACTGCGATGGGCATTCAGAAAAAAACACGCATTATCATTTTAGGTGCTGGTTTTGGCGGACTCTACACCGCGCTCAACCTGGAACATTCGCTCGCCCGCGACCCAAATGTTGAAATCACACTCGTCAACCGCGAGAACTTCATTGTGTTCACCCCCATGTTGCACGAAGTCGCCGCCAGCGATCTCGATATTACTCATGCCGTAACGCCCATCCGCAAATTATTACGGCGAGTGAGTTTCTTCAATGGTGATGTGGAAGCAATTGATTTACAGAATCGAAAAGTCGTGGTGTCTCACGGTCAGGAACACCACCACCATGATCTTGAATTTGATCATCTGGTGATTGGACTGGGCTCAATTACTAATTTTTATAATCTTCCTGGTTTGGAACAGCACGGTATGACCATGAAGACGCTGGGCGATGCAATTCATTTACGCAACCACATGATCAGCAATTTAGAAGAAGCTGATTTTGAATGTTGCCCCTATGTCCGTGAACCACTGTTGAATTTTGTGATTGCGGGCGGTGGCTTTGCCGGGGTTGAAACCATTGCTGGACTCAATGACTTTTTGCGTGACGCCATCAAATTTTACCCGCACCTGCGCGAAGAAATGCTGCGGGTGATTCTGGTTCACTCTGGAGATGTCATTTTGCCGGAACTCGGCGAACAACTCGGCACTTATGCTCAGAAAAAGCTGGCCGAACGAAAAGTGGAGATTCATCTCAAAGCCAGGGTTGCCGAGGTAACGGATCGAGAAGTTATACTCAACAACGGCACCCGAATCGTGACCAACACCGTGGTCTGGACCGCGGGTACATCCCCCAACCCGTTGCTTGAAACCCTGCCCTGTAAAAAAGATCGGGGACGAATTGCAACCAATGAATATCTGGAAGTCCCTGGCTGGCCAGGGGTTTGGGCAGTGGGAGATGCCGCTTCAATTCCAGATCCATCTGGGAAACCTTATCCACCAACGGCCCAACACGCCATCCGCCAGGGAAAAGTCCTGGCTGACAACATCATTGCTTCACTTCGAGGTGGCAAGAAAAAACCGTTCCTCTTTAAGACCCTGGGACTGCTTTCGGCGCTTGGAAAGCGATCTGGAGTGGCCAATATTCTCGGGTTTCAGTTTTCAGGGTTTGTGGCCTGGTTTTTGTGGCGGTCAATTTATTTGAGCAAGCTTCCTGGCTTTGATAAAAAGATCAGAGTGATGATTGACTGGACGCTGGATCTGATTTTTTCAAAGGATCTGGTTCAGTTTATGACCTTGCGGGCACCGTCTGTATCACATGCTGAGAACGGGAATGGGCATCATCACCAGCACCAGCACCCAGCACCAGCACCTCCGGTACAGGTTTCAACACCGCACTCAACGATGTCACACGTATAAAAGGATATTGGACCCACAGCACAACTCTCGAAATATAAAACCCGCAGCTCACCGCTGCGGGTTTTGCTTTTGGAACTGGCTACTTGAGCTGGGTGCGTAACCGTTGTTCATAGGTTTGAGCTTCCCTCCAGGCGTCGCGAAAGGCTGACTGGCAGCGATAAATCTCAGCCCGCTCAGCGGTTCCAGGGGGATTGTCTCGGTCCCTGGCGTTGTACTCGCCAGTTGAAGTCAACGCAAACTCATAGTTTCGGAGTGCAATACTGTAATTGTCCAAACTGGTTTTTAATGCCTGGTAGCGGTCTTTGAGGTTTTCGTGAGGCACCCGAATCTCTGCGGTTGGGGGCTCAGTCATTCCCAAATCATTGGCTGAAGTCCCAACTACTGCCTGGGCATGATCAACCTGGTCGCGAGCCAGTTTAAGTTCTCCTGGTGATGAAGGACCTGAAACGGGTACCAAATCCACAGCCTGATGAATATTGGTTGAGAGCCGGTCAAAACTCTCGCGATAGGCAGAACTATTTCCGGTCAGTCCTGAATTGGCCTCAACCGGCGTTTTCACCACTTCAGTGGTTTCTGTTTTTGTATTTTTCTTGACGACTAGCGCTACGCCCCCAATTCCAAGCACAACAATTGAAGCAATCACAATTCCAAGGGTTAGCTTATTTGATTTTGAGTCATTCACCGCTGCCGTTTGGGTATAGGGAAGACGCGTCACTGGCGGGGGGGCATATAGAGTCTGCCCACCTCTGGCACCAGCCCCAGTGGTTGAAGGCTGGTTGACTCTGGCCGTGACTGCAAATTCAATCGCATCCGCCTGATTGGTGGTTTGACTCAATCCCTGGTACGTTGAACTCGAAAGCTGTGGCTTTAAGGTCACTTTAATTTCTTTGCGCTCTCCAGGCTGGCACATCACACTTGTTGACCAGGATTCATACCCTGGTTTGCGGACGACCAGGTTATGGTGACCACT
>DAOQNB010000283.1:0-7195 GCA_035335845.1 Acidobacteriota bacterium
TCAGCTTTGACTTTCTCCAGGGTTTTTTGGTGCTGGTAAAATAATTCAAGCCCCGCTTTGGGGGTTGCTTTCGGGTTTTGAACCGCCGCAATCAATTCGAGCAGTCCAGACCGCAAAAACCGTTGCAGTTCAACCAGTTGAAGCCCAATTTCAGACGCACCGAGAATTCTGAGCAATGCCTGGCGTGCCGGTTCCAACCCGGCCCCGGATGGCAACTTGCCACCATCGAGGCTGTGTTTGTATTGCGTCAGCGCATCCAGAAGCGCCGTAAATGCCTGACTGAATTCACGGTTCCCACCCGATGGCGCCACCGGTTTTCCAGCCGCCGCGCCTTCAGATTCCTGACGGGGCACTGATTTGTGTTTTTTCGGAGCTGGAAGATTTCCCAAAACCCATTGGGCAATGTTTTCAACGGCATCGCCGACGGCACCCAGTGTTCCACCGCTGGATTTGGCCGAAGACGGCATTGGCATTGGTTGCGATGGCGGGGCATATCCAGCCGGCGGCGGAGGTGGTGCTGCCGGCATCGGAGATGCACTCCGCATGGCAAACTGCATCGGCGGTATCGCCCCGGCATATCCACCCGCCAGCGTCATCTTTGACGGATCGCTCTGCATTTCCCACTCGGCAGGCATTTCCACGGGCTGCACCACTTTGCGGCGGGTGCCGTCGGCATTGACGACTTCCTGTTCATCAACCACCACGAAGGCAGTAAAGCGGGTCAAAATCGAATGCCTGACGCTGAGGTCAATGATTTGTTGTTTCAGCGCATCACGGTGACTGGTGTCTATCCGGTACTGATCTTCCAAATCCATTACCCGCGCCCGTGCCCAGAGTTGAGCCAGGGCCGGCAGCTCAAGTGATTGGGGTTCAATTGTTTCCGTAAATCTCTTCCCGTCAACGGTTTGCCCTTTGATCTTGATGGACCCGGCTTTTTTCAACCGGAAAAACACGGTGGTGGCGCGACCGGCAAACACGTCGGGGATCCGATTGGGTGCAATGGTTTCTTTTTCAATGGTGCCTTTGCCGGCTTCGAGTTCAAGGCTGGTCAAAACCGGCTTGCCCATTTCACGTGCCACGGCCTGGAGTGCCTCTTCAAGCTGTGATCCGGGCTGGACAAAGGTCGAAGTGCCTCCGCCAACCGTGGCCAGCCGGCGTAAAAACCCTTCGTTGACGGCGGTGTCAATCCCAACCGTAAACACCCGAGCGGCGCCCAGTTCCTGTTGAATCCGCTTTAGCACGCGAGATTCATCGCCAATCTGGCCATCGGTCAACAACACAATCACCGGCATGCGAGGTGTGGATTCTTCACGGCGGGCGATAGCCTGCAGGGCGTGGCTCACTGCCATGTCAAGCTCTGTCCCACCTCGCGCGGTGACCTTGCGCAAATAGGCTTCGCCCTGATCAAGGCTGGCTTCATCGGCGGTTGAAAAAACAACCTGGCGGTTTCCCGATTCTGGGTGATACCACTCGACCTGATGGTCAAACGCCTGAATCGCAAACCGATCCTGTGGGCTCAGCGTCCGGAGAAGTGAGCTGCAAGCGCGGGCTGCCGACGTCATTTTGATACCTTCCATGGAACCTGACCGGTCAAGGACAAACACCACGTCACGTGGTGTGCCAAAGACCACATCGCGTTTCGGAGGAATGATCGAGACCAGTCCGACCAGTTCGCCGTCAGGTGTTCGATGTACCAGAAAATGTGATTGAACCGCTGTTTCGGCAAGCTGCCACCGCAAGACAAAATCCCGGTTGAGTCGTTCATTGTCACGACTGAGTGAAACAACCACGGAGCCAGAAGATGTTTTGGTTCTCACGGCGTGTTGCGAACAACACAAGTCATTGATTTCAATAGATTTTCCTGAAATTTCAGGGCGGATCAACTCAACTTGAATCGCACATCCGACTTTCGGATCAAACCCGGCGGCCAGTCGTGGCGGGGTAATCCGTGAGGCGTCAGGCACCGCATCCGTATCCATTTCAACCCCATCTCCCACATTGCCGCGATCAACCGGTTGACCGGGAATGTAGCGGGGGGCGACCACAAGCGGCAGCCGCAATTCAGTCGTGCCATCTTCAAAAAAAGGAAGCCGTTCGGAATAGGTCAATTTGATGGTGATTTCTTCGCCGGGTGGCAGGTTTCCAACCTGAACCGTGAAAATATCGTCACGTTCCTGTTCGAGCAGAGCGGCCCGGCGGCCTGCCTCCAGTGCCTGCTGGTAGCTGCGCCGGGCTTCGCCACGTTCCTTGACGACGCCGTGGATGGTCCGGTCGCCAACTTTCATTTCAAAGCTTGAAACAACTGAACTGCCCGGAAGTGGAAAAGTATATACCGCTTCCAGGTGCTCCTGGTGAGGGTTGCGAAATGTTTCCAGCATCGTGACATGCGCCACACGATCTGCGACACGGGCCGAAATATCCACTTTGGCCAGCGGCAGGGTCACTGGTCGGGCCGCCTGGGTTACGGTCAGGACACCGACCTGACAGCGGCGAATTTCTTCGATAACTTCAATCATCGGAATTACCACAGGAGCAGTCATGATCATTCTCTCCGTTTGCCTCGTTGGTCTGAGGCTTGAAGCACGGTCAAGGCCGCGCGAATTCGGTTGAGGGTGGCTTCGAGATCATTGCCTGGGAACCAATGTTCGTCAGCCACGATTTTCAATCCAGGTTCAATGACAATTTCTCTCCACACCACGGGGCGAAGTTCAACGGCGTCCGATTGCTGTTGGGCCAGACTGGCTGCGAGTTGTTCAAGCTCCTCGTCGGTGCGTCCATAGAGTCGTTCCTGGATTTCCCCCAGGGTGAGCGATGCGCCCTGCAACGCTTTGATGGCAAGGAGTTGCAGCACATGTCGGCGTTGATAGCGGGCCTGTCTCCCCTGGACCGTCGGAGAATCAAGCAGACCGAGCGTGGTGTAATACCGGATGGTCCGGGCATCTGGTATTGCCGACACCCTGGCATCCCGCTGGGCATCGCGTAAGCCATACCGGTCAAGCAACTGACCGACGGTGGCTGAAAGTTCTTCAAGGGTAAGGAATGGTGATGTCGTATCCATAACGACAGTAATTTACAAAATTACTGCAATACTGTCAAGATAAATGAATGAAAGAGTGAATTGGGAAATAGCGACGTCGCCAGGTCGTTCACTCTTCGCTCTTTTGCTTCCTCACTATTTCCAACAATCTCACGTTTTTTCTCAGGAAACCTTGCATAATCTGCTCATTTTGAAGAGTATTGTAGCCTTCACAAACAAAGGCTATCGCTGCTTACCAGGGAAAACATCACCACCACCTTGAATCTGATTCAGGAAAATTGAGTGGAACTGACACCAGTGGCTGTCCAGGCGGGCAATGGTGGCGTTCCCGTTCCATGCCCTGGGCTGATTCATCTGGGGGGAGTTGATATTTCGAAATTGAGCACGATACCGTTGATTCTAAGTAGCTGAGGATGGTCATGGCTGTGACGCAGGAAAAGTTAAATGGATTGACCAGGGTACGAACAATTGGGGAGGGGACCTTTGGGCCCACGTGGTTAGCCAAACACGAAGAGTTCAATACCGAAGTTGTGATTAAAGAAATTCACAGCTTAAAGCAGAATCTGGAACCCGTGGTGCAGGAAAGTATTCGGTGGTCCAAACTGGAACATCACCCAAATATCGTTCCAATCACAGAGATTGATGTCCAGGGCGATACTCTGGCCATGGTGATGCCGTTTGAACCTGGCGGATCGCTTGAAGACTGGCTTCGACGCTATGGCGGAAAAGCCGAATCGGTGGGTGAGGCGGTTGATCTTCTGACCGGGATTTTGAATGGACTTGAGCATCTACACAAACAGGGCATTACTCACGGGAACCTCAAGCCCTCCAACATCATGATTCGTCGGGGAACACCGCGATTAACCGAGTTTGGGCTGGTCCCCGTCATTCAACCGGATTTGCAAAACACCGCCCGGATTGAAACGCTGTGGTATTCGGCGCCGGAATCATTGGGCGGCTTTTTCTCACCACAGACGGATTTATGGTCGGCTGGAGTCATTTTCTATCGGTTGCTGGCGGGACGCCTGCCGTTTCCACACGACAATCGCGACGAATTGCTCTGGGCGATTCTGACGCAGGATCCAGACCCGTTGCCCCGAATTGTTGCCCGATCCTTTTATAAGTTCTTGAAGCGGGCGCTCCATAAAGAAAGTTTTCCACGGTACTGGAAAGCAAGTGAAATGCAGTCGGATTTGTTGATGGCGTTTGAATACAGCATTATGCCCGATGCCGAACTCGGGTCAGATACGCCGTTGCCTGTGATCAAACCAACTGATATTGCGTCACTTCCGACCGATGCGCTGGGCCGGGCACCTGAAACCATTGTCATGGAGTCATTACCTGCCGAGACGCTGCCACCACAGGAAACCATCCAGCTTGAAAAACCGGAACTCCCGATTTCCGAAGCGTCTCCGGCAGTGCCTGAAGAGGCTGACGCCTCAGTAACATTTCCTTCTGAGCCAACCGGTTCAATCAAGCTGCGAACAACTCAGGAAATTCTTCCCCAGTACTCTGCCGCACGGCTTCCAGAAGTCAAATTAAAACCAGATCAACCGCTGGCTTTGCCATCTGACCCAACCAGTTCGATTCGGCTCCGAACCACCCAGGAAATTGAACTCGAAGCCCAGGCTTCAAAAACCATGAGCCAGGCTTCCGCTCACGTGGTGGCTGATGAACCGGTTGCGAGCGAGTCAACACCGGCTGAGCTGCCCAACCTTCCGGTGGAACCACCCGCTTTGGTTGAGGCAGAATCTGGAGCCGAATCCATTGCTGAAGCTACTTTGGTTGAGGCAGAATCTGGAGCCGAATCCATTGCTGAAGCTACAGAAACCGTCCCAGGCACCGGGACTTCAGAACTGGTTTCCGAAGACCAGCCTCCAGCCATTGAGCCATCAGCCGTCAGCCTTGCAAAAACCAAATCCGAGCCTCAGATTACGGCTGAATTGATACAGACAAAACCAGCCGCGGTCAGTCTGGACAAGGAATCTGCCCCGGCACCGCCGTTAAAAGAGGTGATTGCAAAGGCAATTGAGCAAAACATGATGGCAGCCAAACCAGCCCCAGTGAGTGATAGTCCGCTCTGGTCATCAGTTCCGGCTCAATCACCGGAACCTCCGACCCCGCCCGCTGAAGAAAAACCACTGGTTCTGCTTTCGGTTCATAAAAGTGACAAGCCCGAACCGGTTGCGTTTGTTTCAGTGACCAAATCAATTCCACCGGAAAATTCAGCCCTCTCGACTGATGTTCAGGTGGCCGAAACCGTCGAATCCACCTATCGCAAAAAGGTTTCATGGGTTCGGGTGGCAACCTTGATTGTGGTTTTGGGTGCCGGGCTACTGGCCTTTGGTTTCTGGTGGTTAAAGAATTCAGTGCCTGAAGTCCCGGTGGCCAAAATTCCAGCCAAATCCCAACCGGCTTCAAAAAGCACGCCGTCAACTCCGGCACCTACGAAATCTTCAACCCCTGATCCGCCGCCATCTCCGCCACCGGCGGGGGCAGCACTCATTGTGGCGGCTGATGGGTCTGGGGCGTTTAAGCGGATCAATGACGCGCTGGCCAAAGCCAAACCAGGGGAACGAATCCTGGTCAAAGCCGGGACCTATCGTGAAACCATCGTGCTTGATAAAGCGGTTGAATTGGTGGCTGAAGGCAGCCCTGACCAGACAGTCATTGAAAGTACCAGCGGCCCCGTGATGGTAGTCCAGGTTGATAAAGCAAAAATTCAAGGCTTTACGCTCAATGGAAAAGCTGGTCAAAGCAATGGGGGCGCCTCGACGGTTGAAATCAAACAGGGCAAAGCAACCCTCGACAACTGCCGGATAAGCTCGGATTCACTGGTGTGTGTGGCGATTTATGGCCGTGAAACCACTCCGGTTTTGCAAAACTGTACCGTTTCCAATGGCAAAGCGAGTGGGATTGGTGCCTGGGACGGGGCACAGGGAATGATCCTCAATTGTGATATTTCCAGCAATCGCTGGGCGGGTGTTGTGGTTACCAAAGGCAGTCGTTTGACCATCAAAGATAGCCGAATTAACAAAAATGGACTCCAGGGTATCAAGGTGGATAGTGGTGGATCGGCTACGGTTGAAAAATGTGATCTTTCGAAAAACCGAAAAGGCGCCTGGTCAATTTCAAGCGATGCCACGGTTGAGAAGCTTGATAATAAGGAATAGCCGTAACAGCGAGTCACGAGCTATTACCTGCGATTCGTCAAAGCACAAGGAAGGTTGATCTATGTCATTGAAAAAACTTTATCTTACACTTGGGCTGGTGCTGGCAGTTGGGATGCAGGTTGCCGGAACTGTTCCAGCAAAAGCAGATGGACGACGTGTTGCTGGCGTGGCTCCGGTCGCTGCCAAAGACTTGATTGCCAGCGCGACCAAAGAAGCCAGGGCTTCAAACAAAGCCGTATTTGTGAAGTTTACGGCCTCATGGTGCATCTGGTGCCGGCGATTGAACGCTGCCCTGGGGTTAATGGAGATCCAAAAACCATTCAGCGAAAACTTTGTGTACCTTGAAATTGATGTGTTAGAGCGAGGTGAAAAAGAAGCGCTTGAAAACCCTGGCGGTGAAGACTATTTGAAACAATGGGGCGGAGAGAATGCGGGGCTCCCGTTTAGCGTCATTTTGGACAAAAATGGAAAGAAAATAGCCGACTCAAACCTGATGCCCAACCAGAAAAACATTGGGTATCCTGGTAGTGATGAAGAAATCGAGGCTTTTCTGAAGTTGCTCAAAAAAGGTGCACCGCGTTTAACCGAAGCCCAACAGTTACAGATTTCCAGCACGTTGAAAAAAATTGCCCCGAAGTAGAATGAAGAATGAAGAATGAAGAATGAAGAATGAAGAATGAAGAATGAAGAATGAAGAATTGAGAATGAAGAATGAAGAATGAAGAATGAAGAATGAAGAATTGAGAATGAAGAATTGAGAGTGAAAAAACGCTCTAAGCTGTTTGAATAGTTTGGTTTGACATATCTCAACCCCTCGCTGTGGTTTCTGTACGGGAAAAACAAGCTTTTAACTGTAACCATATGATACAACTGAGGTTATAGAAAGATTATCACGAAAACCTTTCCAAGATCAAAGGCCGCCTACATAGTTTTTTCATTCTCAATTCTTCATTCTTCATTCTTCATTCTTCATTCTCAATTCTTC
>DAOQNB010000284.1:0-7193 GCA_035335845.1 Acidobacteriota bacterium
TATAGTAAAACTTGAAAGCTCCATTCGCTTTACTTGCCCGGAAGCCACTGTCCCCCAGCAAACAAAAACACAAAGAAAAGTACACAACTTCAACATTCATCATCCTCGCCAACTGTTAAGTAAATTGGGATTATCTCTGCTTCTACCGGATTTTGTGGTGGAGACAAGTCAGCCAAAACCACTGAGTCTGTCCCACTCGCTCACGCAGGTGGGACTGACTTGGCACTGCCTCTTTTTCGTTTCTGGTGAGTTACCTCCAATAATGTCTATTCTTCATTCTCAATGCTTCATTCCTTATTTCCAAGCCGCTGTTTCATCACTTGCCGAACAAGCACAAATTCTTGATTGAGTTCTTCAAGTATGGCTGGGGCATTGCCCAAATCCCCGCTTTTTCCCTGGAGTTCAATTTGTTTGCACAAATCCATCATCCGGTTCGCGCCAAAGCTGCCGCAACTTCCCTTGATGCTGTGAGCCACTTTGGCCACGGCGGTCACATCGTTTTGACGGATTGCCTGTTCTAATGCCTGCAGGCGGGTTTCGGTGTTGGTCAAAAACAACACCATTAAATTACTGACGGCATCCAGTCCCAGTTCGTCAATCAATTCATCCAGAAGTGATACTTCAGCCGTGTCCACGGTCGCGGCCTCGGCAATTGAGACTGGTTCAGCGGCGGGAAGCGTATCCACCGAAGTGAATGGAGGCGCTGAGGTTAATGGCCGGGTCTCATCGAGAAACACCGGTGCCGGAAGTTCCATCGTGTTGCCGGCTTTGGGGAGCCAGCGCAACAAAATGGCTTCGAGTTCCTCAAGTTTAAAGGGTTTCGAGAGGTAGTCATCCATTCCGGCTTCAAGGCATTTTTCACGTTCCCCCTGCATGGCGCTGGCCGTGAGTGCAATGATCGGAATGTGAATATATGGTGATTTGAGTGGTTCAGCGCCGGCGAACAACGTTGCTGTTTGGGCAAACATCGGCAGGCCGCCGCTTTTTTCAAGCCGTCGAATTTCGGCGGTGGCTTCAAATCCATCCATCTCGGGCATCTGGCAGTCCATTAAAATCAGGGCATAATGGCTTCGCTGCAAGGCTTCAAGGACTTCGGCACCGGTTCCTGCCACATCTGCCCGTACGCCCAGCTTTTCAAGCCGCCGTACCGCCAGCTTTTGATTGGCGATATTGTCTTCCGCCACCAGAATCGGCTCTCGGCACGAGAAGCGGGCTTCTGGTTTTTGAAGGGCACCCGTGGCCACCGCCAGCGAGGTTGATGATGAGAAGCGGGTTTCACCCGTTGAGGAAACTGTCGTGATTTCAGGTGAGCCGCCAAAGACCATCAACAGACAATCAAACAATTGGGATTGCCGGGCTGGTTTGGTCAGATAGGCTGAGATCCCGGCGGCCTGATTGGCAACCTGACTGCTGTTTCGTTGACCAAACGCTGTGAGCAGGATCAGTCGGACGGCGGCCAGAGCAGGATCAGATTTGATGGCATAGGCCAGTTCATAGCCATCCATGCCGGGCATCATCCAGTCCAGAATCGCCAGATCAAATGGTGACTGGGCTTGAACGGCTGACCGCAACAACTCCAGCGCCTGTGATCCTTTTTCAGCCTCGGCGACCAGCATTTTCCACGATGTCAATTGATGCCGGAGCATGGTTCGGCTCGCAGCGTTATCGTCAACGACCAGAACGCGCAAGCCTTCGAGCGAAACCGGATTGGTGGCAAGGACCTGATGCTGGGTTGGTTGCTTTCCAAGGCGAACCGTAAACCAGAACGTTGAACCTTTGCCTTTTTCGCTCTCAACGCTGATTTCACCATCCATCAACTCAACCAGTTTTTTACAAATTGCCAGCCCGAGGCCTGTGCCTCCGTATTTGCGCGAGGTGGACAGCTCAGCCTGAGAGAATGATTGAAACAGTCGTTTTTGGGCTTCAGGGGTAATCCCAATACCGGTGTCAGTAACATCAAAGCGCAGGACGACCTGCTCTGACTGATCTTCGGAGAGTGCCACCCGGACCACGACTTCACCTTGTTCGGTAAATTTGATCGCATTACCGACCAGATTGATCAAAATCTGGCGTAAGCGACCTGGGTCGCCGTGCACGGCACCTGGGACATCCTGGGGAATGAAACACACCAGTTCCAGGTCTTTGCGGCGGGCTGATTCGGCAAAAAGTTCGACCACACCTTCAATTGTCCGGCGCAGATCAAAGTTGATTTTTTCAAGTTCGAGTTTGTCGGCTTCAATCTTCGAGAAATCCAGAATGTCATTGATGATCGTGAGCAGGGCTTCCCCGGATTGTTGAATGATATCCAGATACTCGTATTGTTCCGGCTCTAAATCAGTGTCAAGCAGCAGGCCCGTCATGCCGATAATGCCATTCATCGGGGTGCGGATTTCGTGGCTCATATTGGCCAGAAACTCAGATTTGGCCCGAACCGAAGCTTCAGCCGCTTCTTTGGCAGTGTGCAGCGCTTTTTGGGTTTCCTTCTGGTCGGTGATATCAGTGAAATCCCACGCCCGTCCGACAATGGTGCCGCAACTCATGCGAATGGGTTGGGTACTCCAGGCCAGAACCCGACCGTTGGTCAGCACAAGTTCTTCACCTGTGTGCCGTTCTTCTTCCGGATGGGCATAGAGATGGTCAACCGTAGCTTGAAATACCTCTGGTGCCAGTAACTTGCCTTCGGTATAAAGCTGTTCGACGCGTTTGCCTTCAGCCGCATCGGGGAGTTCTTCGAGTTCCCACATTTCCAGAAACCGACGATTGCAAACGATGACTTTCCCCTGGGAGTCAACCCCAATCACGCCCGAAGTTGTCGCATCAAGCTGGGCTTTGAGCAGGGCGTTGGTTTCCTGCAAAATCTGGTCGGTGCGTTTGCGTTCGGTCACATCGCGTGAAATCACGACCATGCCGATTACCTGCCGGTCTTCACTGAGCAGGCGGCTGCCACGAGTCTCGACATAGCGCCAGGCGCCGTCGCGTCGGGAGAGGCGAAATTCAATAACCTGATCTGAAATATTGCGCTGGACGGCATTCCCAAAGGCTTCCTGAACGCCAGGCAGGTCGTCGGCATGGATAAACTCAAAAATGCTGCGACCTGTCACTTCTTCGGGTGAGTACCCGAGCATCCACTTAATGGCCGGGCTTTCATAGCGGATCACACCCGTGGCGTCGAGGATCGTGATCAGATCAAGTGTATTTTCAACCACTGAGCGGAACCATTCTTCGTGTTCCTGGGAATCACGCGGGTCCAACCGTTTTGAGATCCTGGCCTGAACGGCTGCCTGACGCAGGCGGAGCTGATCCATCACCAGGGTGGCCAGCGTGGTCAGAAATGCCTGATCTGCCTCAGAGACTTCGCGCGGGGAGGTGTCTGCCACGGCCAGCACCCCAATCCGGTGTCCTTCCGGCGTGATGATCGGTGCTGCCAGGTAAAAGCGGACGCCTGGGGGATGGAGCACCAGTGGATGCTCGGCGGCGTGAGAGGACGTGAAGGTATCGCTGACAGAATAGGTCGGAGATGTGGTCTGCAGTGCTGAGACGCACAACCCAGGTTCCAGCGGAAGATGAGTTGTGTTGAGTCCGGTATGGGCTTTGACCCAGACCCGTGTCTCATCAATAAACCCAAGCCAGGCAATCGGTACACAAAAGTGCTGGGCCGCCACTGCCACCACCCGATCAAACACCGCTTCAGCCGGCGTGTCGAGGATGTGCAGGCGATGGAGTTCAGCAAGTCGGTTTGATTCAGCCAAAAGGTGGGGGATCAACACCATTGTATACTCTGAGTAAAAGGGGTTTAGTGTGCGGCGGCTTGACGTCGCGTTGAGAATAGAACCGCGACGTCAAGCTGCCCGCTCCAACGCTTATTGCTGTGGTGCCGGGTTCAATTGCGGTTCTGATGGGGTTGGGGTTTTCGCTTTCAGGCTGGCACCCTGGAAGAACGACAGAATCCCAACGTAGCCATATCCAACGGCAAAAATTGAGAGAAAGGGCAGAACTCCAAAAATATGGCTGTAGGCGGCATAGGCCATGGTGAGGATAAAGTAGAGCGCCATTCCAAGTTCAAAATACGGGAGCCATCCCCGGTTGCGGCGGTACTTTTTGTTTTGCCAGCTATCTTTGGCAGTTTCAATTGCATATTTGGGGGTGCGGACAAAACTGGATTTAATTCCAAAGACCGCCTCCATGACGGCTTTGGCATTACTCATTGACAGTCCAACCCCCGTGGCCATCACCAGATAAATCATCCACAACTTGGCGCCTTTTTTCCCGTGTAACTCCTTGAGGGAAATATAGTAAAACGAGGTCACGGAAAAGGTCGAGAGGAGCAGGAAGGGAATATCGAGCAGCATCATCTGGAACAGCCCTTGATTGTAGCGCACGATCAAAATCGGGAAGTGCAGCAGGTTAAATACAATCATCAACGGGTAGGATAAGTTGCTCGTCAAATGGAAAAACATCTCAATCCGCACGTGCCACGGGAGGTCCGAATTGAGAGTGCGTTTAAACATTTTGAACGCCACCTGGGTCAATCCTTTGGCCCAGCGTCGCTGTTGAGCTTTGAAGGCATTGATTTCAACCGGGAGTTCAGCCGGGACATCTTCGTCCATCACATAGACAAATTTCCAGCCGAGCATTTGTGCCCGATAGCTCAGGTCTGTGTCTTCTGTCAGCGTGTCATGCTGCCAGCCACCAGACCATTCGATAGCCTGACGTCGCCACATACCGGCGGTGCCGTTAAAATTGAAAAAGCCGCCGGACCGGTTGCGCGAGGTATGTTCGATCACAAAATGCCCGTCGAGCAGCACGCTCTGGATCCGGGTCAGGACGTTGTAATCGGCATTGATATGGCTCCAGCGGAACTGCACCACGCCAACTTTTTCTTCGGTGAAGTAATGCACCATTTTGCGGATGCAATCTGGGCGTGGGCGAAAATCAGCGTCAAAAATGGCAACCAGTTCACCCGACGCCACCTTGAGGCCCGCTTCAAGGGCGCCAGCTTTAAAGCCTTCACGGTTGTCACGGTGAATGTAGACGATATTGTGACCAGCTTCAGCGTGGCGTTTGACGGCCGCCGCCGCAATGTGCTGGGTTTCATCGGTTGAATCGTCGAGGACCTGAATTTCAAGTTTCCCCTGTGGATAGTCAATTTGAACGACGGATTCAAGCAACCGCTCCACGACATACATTTCATTAAAGAGTGGAAGCTGAATCGTCACTTTCGGAAGTTCATCTTCGCTGTAGAGTCGGGCAGGTTTGGGCGAGTGATCCCGGTACCGCCAGTACAGATAGGTCATCCGAATGCGATAAATCCCATAAATCGAAAGAATTGCCAGCAGGCCGAAGTACAGCGAGATGATTGTCAGGTCAAACGTATCGAGCGTGTAGAGATAGCTGATGTTGCCCGACTCAGAAAATTTCTGCCATCGGTCCGGCGCCATTGCCGACGCCATGAAAAAAACCAGGGGTGATACCCTGGCCAAAAATGCAGCAACAAAACTGGTCATGCCAATACCCTCAAAAAATTTCACACCACAAAGCGGGAAAGAAAAAGTGCAGATGGGAGAGAGCGATTCCGGGTCGCTCAGGAAAACCCGTAACTATACGTTATCGTGTGACTTCTGGCAAGACCTGAGTTCGAAGCCAGGTAGCTGCCTCGGTCAGTCGAGTGGAAAACACATCAATATGGTCAGAAAAATAGTGGTCGGCCTCAGGCACAAAGCTAAACCCTTTTGGGTTGGCAAATGTGTCTACAACGGCGGCTACCTGCCGGGAATTCCCAAACTCATCAAATTCGCCCTGAATGACCCACTTTGGAAGAGGGGAGCGGCTGACAAAATCAAAATCGTAGTGGCGAACGGGAAGTCCAGCCGCCAGCAGCCCACAAGTTTGCGGCACCTGCAGCCCGGCCCGGAAACTGACCCAGGAACCAAAGGAAAAGCCCCCGACAATCAGTGGCCAGCCTGGTCGTTGCTGTTCGAGAAAATGAATCGCGGCAAGTGCATCCTGCAGTTCACCAACGCCAGCATCATAGCTGCCCTCACTGTCACCGGTTCCCCGAAAATTGATCCGTAGCACATCAACCCCGACCGCCAGGAGTGCTCTGGCAATTCGCACGACCACGCGGTTGTGCATCGTTCCGCCGTGTACCGGATGTGGATGGCACACCAGGGCTTTGAGTCCGGCTGAAGTTCCAGCCGTCTCAAAAATGGCTTCCAGTTTGCCAACTGGCCCATCAAGAAAGAGTTTCATCCCCGGTGCTCGCTCCCGATTTGTGAAAGGCTGATTACCTGACAGTGTGACACTTGTCATTTGGTCAGAGCGTCATTGATCTATTCAACAATTTTGGCTTCGTAAATGGCCGTGGCACCCGTGCCACCCGACACTTTGATGGTTTGCCCCAGATGCGCACTGACATCAAGTGGTTTGGATTCATGTGCCAGGTGCAGCGGGGTGGTGTAAAGAGTATAGGTTTTACCGTCAACGGTGAGTTCACTGGGACCGGTGACTGTTCCGGTCAGTGTTGCATATTGCAACATGGTGGTCTTGTTCGATTTTTTGGACTTAAACAACATAAGACAACTTCTCCAAATTGAGACACTTGGCCTGAGTTGGGTGGAAAGAGCTGCGATGATCTGCCTCTGGGGATGGCAGGCAAAACTCACCGAAGCAAGACATGGAATTTGGGAAAATGAACCCTGGCTAAACTTCGGATGGAGTATCAGTCGGCACAAGTTGGATGATGCACACCCGATCAAGGTTGATAAGACGACCTCCATCAACCGCAATCCATCGGGCCTTGGACAACATCATCCCAAGTGCATCGACGTGTTCGACTTCGGTGTCGAGACGAACCTGAACTGGATTGTCGTCCCCTGAAAACCAAATGTTGAGGATCATGATTTACCTGCACGATGTTGTGATTGAAAACTCCGAGAACCCTGGCAACTGACATTTCCTGAGGAAGGGGAAAGAGAAGATATAGCACTTTGTGAAAGTCAACGGCAAGTGGGTGATGAAGACGGGCTGAAGAAAGCGGGCAGGGGACTGAAGAAATGGGGTTGGAGCAACCAGGAGTTGCTTCATTCCAAAATCTTCGACACGATGCCAGGTGACTTTTTGTCAACCGGCGACATTGCAAATATAGCATTTCAGATAAATATTTCCTGGGAGCGCCGGCATCTTGCCGGCATCAA
>DAOQNB010000285.1:0-7180 GCA_035335845.1 Acidobacteriota bacterium
GTTAATAAATTGGCGCATGGCCCGTTTTACAGGTAAGAACCAAAACTGGAGGGACCCGTGCCAAACATTGCGCTATTGCCACAGCCACACTCGTCAGGACCTTCCGGGACGCTCGAAACACTGTTTCGCGAGCATTCCGAAATGGTTGTGCAGGCGGCGTACCGCATCACCGGCAATTCGGTTGATGCTGAAGACGTCCTGCAGACGGTTTTTCTGCGGCTGGCAAGCCGCGAAGAAAAACTGGACCTGTCACCCAACCCCAAATCCTACCTCTACCGCGCCGCCATCAATGCGGCACTCGATATCGTCCGCAGCCGAAGCAGCCTGTCTTCGCTGACACTGGAAGACCAGGTGGCGGATATGGCCGCCGATCAACGTCACAACCCCGAAGCACAGCAAGCTGATGCCGAACTTCGTCGCGTGGTGCAGGCATCAGTTGCACAACTGGGGCGGTCTGCCGCCGAACTGTTTGTGCTGCGCTTTTTCGAAGGGTACACCAACGAAGAAATTGCCGACTTGCTTGGAATGTCCAAACTTGTCGTTGCCGTTTTGGTACACCGGGCACGCACCCGCGTCAAAAAAGAACTAAAACAATATTTGGAGACACACCATGACACCGAAAAAAGACACCGTGGAATCATTGTTCGATAAGTCCACTTCACACATCCAGGGGCAGAAAATGACCAGTGCCGAGGTTGAACAGGCTACCCAGCGGGTGTGGGCGCGACTTGGAACTGACACGTCAATTGCCGAGGCAGAATTGACCTCAGTTGATCAAATCCGTACCTGCTCTGACTTTCAGAGTCTGATTCCGGCGTTTCTGGCCGGACGCCTGACCTCGGCTCGCTCCCTGCTGGTCGAAGACCACACTCGGGAATGTGTTCCCTGCCGCAAGGCACTCAAAGAAGCCAAAAATGGCACCCAGCGCAAGGCTCAGCCGGCGGGCATTGGCGCCGTTGCTGGACCTGCGATCTGGAAACGATACTCAATTGCCGCTTCGTTTCTGATTGGGTTTGCCTTGCTGGGTCTGGTGATTGCCCAGTTTTTCCTGACCTCGGTTGATGCGGGTACCGCCACCGTGGTTTCAGTTGATGGCGATCTGTATCGAATCGGCGACACTGAGAACCGGCGTCTGGCGGTTGGCGAACGAGTTACGCTCGGCGAGATTGTCCGCACCGGCAATCACTCACGGGCCCAGGTTCGCCTGTCAAACAACGCTGTGGTTGAACTCGATGAACGAACCGAGTTTTCGCTTCGCCAGGCGACCCAGGGCTCAACTATTCAACTGGAACGCGGGTCAATTATTTTGCAAGCCCCGACCGGCGTGAAAGGTGCGCTCTTTGTCTCAACCGATGACAGCCTGATTTCCGGCAAAGATATGATTCTGGCGGTCAATCACGGCACCAAAGGTTCGCGAGTGTCGTGTATTCAAGGCACCGGCACGGTGAGCAATGCCGGGAAAGACCAGCCATTGCAGGCCGGTCAACAGTTTACGAGCAGCACCTCGGTTGAAAAACTCCCGATTCAGGAAGAAATCTCCTGGAGCAAAGATGCTGACCGGTATGCCAAATTGCTTGAAGGGTTGCAGCATCTGTATCAGGACCTTGATCAGACGGTGCCGCGTCCTGGACTGCGCACCACACCGCGGTTGCTGCCGATGCTGCCAGATAACACGGTGTTTTACCTGGCGTTGCCCAACATTGGCGAATCGCTGGTTGCCTCACAGCAGATTGTCGAAAAACACCTGCAGCAAAACCCGGAACTGGCGGCCTGGTGGAAGTCTGAAAAATCGGCAACTGCCACACCTCAATATAACCAGATTCTGGCTGAAATCCGCACTGTCTCAGGATTTTTGGGAAATGAAATCGTGATTACCGCGGCTGGCGGAACCCAGATCAAATCAGAACCGGTGGTGTTGGCCGAAGTCAAAGATGAAGCTGGGTTGCGCAACTATCTGACCTCACATCTGGCTGGAACAACCGGAAAAATGGCGTTTCAACTCATCTCAGACGCCGAATTGAAAACACCCGTCACTGCGGCTGGCGAGCAGGCGATACTGGGCTGGATCCAAAACGGAACCCTGGTGCTGGCCACCAGCCGTGATGGGATCACCCAGGCGGTGAACCGGATGCAGTCTTCCAAATCGGCACCAGCCGGGTCGCTGCTCTCAGCCATCGAAGCCGAATATAAAAATGGCGTTGAATTGATGCTCGCCATTGACCTGAGCCAGATGAACGACGGTGCTGAGGCCAAAGCCAAAGCGGATGGCTCAAAGGCAGCTTCTGAATTCAGCAACTTCAAGCACCTGATCGTCAACCTGAAGGAAGTCAACGGCGAAACCAGCAACCGGGCAGTGGTGACTTTTAAACAGCCCAAGAAAGGTATCGCGACCTGGATTTCAAGCCCTGGCCCAATGGGGAGCCTCAGTTTTATCTCACCGGATGCCAGCCTGGTTTCAGCTTTCGTGGTTGAAAACCCAGCCGGGATGCTGACCGAATTGTTTGACACGCTGCAGCAGGAAGACCCGACGTTCCTGTCCGAACTTCAGGCCCTCGAAGCCAAACATGGCCTGCGCATCCGTGAAGATTTTGCTGCCTACTTTGGCGGTGAAGTGGCCTTTGCTGTGGATGGCCCGATGCTCCCAACCCCAGCCTGGAAACTGGTGATGGAAGTCAACGACCCGGTCAAACTGCAAGCAAGCTTTGCCAAAGCAATTGTGGAAGTCAATTCACTGATCAAACCGGAAGAAAACCTGACCTTCAGTCTCGATTCGACGACGGTGGACGGTCAGGTGTACCACACCGTGCGCAAAAACGGCACTGCCGAGGTCACAACCTACACCTTCGCTCACGGATATATGGTCGCCGCTCCGACTCAGTCACTGGTTTCACAGGCACTGCGCTACTATGAATCAGGAATTTCACTGGTGAGTGCCCCGCGCTTTATCTCAGCGCTTCCCAAAGATGGCAACACCAATTTCTCGATGCTGATGTACCAGAACCTGACGCCAATGCTCACTCAGTTTGCCGACTCATCCAATGAGAAGAAACCCGAAGGTCTGAAACTGGGTGCGATGGCTGCTGCCGCCTTGCCGACCCTGGCTTATGCCTACGTCAATGATGACCAGATGATCTTTGCCCTCGGCGGTGACGGCATCATCAAACTCAGCCCAACCAATCTGTTGACCATTCCGGGTTCAATCGGTTTGCAGGCGCTGAAAGGCCATCCTGAAAAAGCCAAATGAAGAATGAAGAATGAAGAATGAAGAATGAAGAGTGAAGAGTGAAGAATGAAGAATGAAGGATTGAACTGCTTCGTTCCTAAATTCTAAATTCTTCACTCTAAATTCTTCATTCTTCATTCTTTGTGGACTACAAACCAAAAACTGAACCTCGCAGGGAAGAGTCCATGACGTCACTTCACAAACAGGCCAGAGGTGCAGGAGCTATCTATTTGGTACTTGTAAAGGAAATGCAACCGCGACGGCCAGCGACATTGCCGCTCGCGAGTTGCTTTTTCGTTTTGGGATGGTTGGTGATTTGTGCTGTGGCGTTATCTTCTCCGTTGCGGAAAGGTCGGATTGAGTATCCTGAATGGCAGCGCTTCGCAGTGCAAACCCAGCGCTTTTTCCAAACAGCAACGTCGCTTGTCAACTTTGTTTGACCTTTCCGCCACGGAGTTCTAATGAAGGTCTAGGCGCCAAAATACACACAGCTAACCGCTTTTGAGACAGGAAGACCAGGAAACAGGCACAAGAACCGGAGCGCTTATCCGCTGGTTTGGAGATATTTTGGAGGTAAAAATGAGAACCACCAAAAGCATAAGCCGAATAATTGGTATCCTGTTGCTGGTACAGTTGGCTGGATTTATTGTGCCGTTCGTAATATTGCAGCCAATTATAATGGCCGGTTTCCTTACCAGTGCCGCCGTGAACGCCTTTCAGATCAAGACAGCCGTCTTCCTGTTGTTTTGGAACTGTGCGGTGACAATTGCCATCTCCATCGCCGGCTGGCCAATCTTTCGTCAATACAGTGAGGCGGCCTCGCTTCTTCTGGTCGCGGTGAGCGTGATGATGTTTGTGCTGCAAGCCGTTGATAACATACAGTTGCTGTCTATGCTGTCTTTGAGCCAGCAATATACCCAGGCAGGTGGTCAGGAGGAGCTTTTTCAAACGCTTGCCGCTGCTATTCGCTCGACAAGGAAGTGGGCTCATTACTCGGAGTTGCTCATGATTGATGCCTGGATCTGTGTGTTTTACAGCCTGTTGTATCGTTCGGTCCTGGTGCCGCGTGCGGTGGCTCTTTTGGGATTGACGACGATCACGTTGCATTTTACCGGGATGACCATGCCGCTGTTTCTGGGGTATCGCGGTGTGGCGGTGATGGCGATGTCAATCATTTTGAGCCACCTCACTCTGGCGGTATGGCTGGTTTGCAAAGGCTTTGATGATTCCTCCCTCTTGCCGGGTGTCAAAGCCCATTCACCCGCAATCAGTCAGTCTTTTTCCTGAAATCGAACCAAAACAAAAGAATCGCTATGAACCACCAATATTCCACCATATCACCTCAATGGTATGCCCGCAGTTGCGGCATCCTGTATCTGTACATTTTTGTGGCAGGTATTTTTGCTGAAGTTTTTGTCAGATCGAAATTAATCGTGCCAAAGGATGCGGCGACGACTGCCACCAATATCCTGGCCAATGAATCGCTGTTTCGGCTCGGTTTTTCAGGTGAGCTGTTACACCTTTCGTGTGATGTGGCCGTGGCTGTACTGCTGTATGCTTTGTTCAGACGCGTAAATCGGGAAGTTGCTCTGCTGGCGGCATTGATGCGGTTGATGTGTGCTCTCGTCCTGGCCGTTGCCAGTCTTGGCCATTTTGCAGCGTTGCAACTGTTGGGAGGTCTCAACTACCTGAAAACGTTCACACCCGACCAGTTACAGAGCCTGGCTTTGCTGGCTATGAAGCTCCAGGGAGATGGGTATACCATCGCCCTGCTCTTTTTCAGCTTCGCCTGTCTCGCGTTGGGGTATTTGATCTTCAAATCAGGCTATTTTCCCCAAACCATTGGGGTGTTGATGCTCATTGCCGGGGGATGTTACTTCATCAATAGCCTGGTTTGTTTCCTTAATCCCCTGTTTGGCGCCAGGCTGTTTAACGCAGGTATTCTTGTGCCCTGCTTTGTGGCCGAGCTTTCATTGACTTTGTGGCTTATAGTAAAAGGTGTGGACGTTGCACAATGGGAAAAGAACGGTATGCAACTCGTTATGGCGTAATAAGTTCCCTTTTTGTTCAATGAGCCATATCTGATTTTTTCAACTCAGACAACTGGTGGTGTCATTTCCCGTCACCTTACAAAACCAACTCTTCGCTCCTTCGCTACGAACTTATGACTGTACTTTCGCTTGAGAATCTGAGTGTTAAACTGGGCAAACGGCTGATTCTGGATACTTTAACCAGTGACTTTAGTGGCCGGACGGTTGGGCTGCTTGGGCCGAATGGCGCCGGGAAAACCACGCTGATCAACACATTGCTTGGGTTTTATCACCCAACCAAAGGCCATGCCCGGCTTTTTGGCCACGATATTGTCAAAGAAAATCGCAAGATTCGCGCTCTGGTCGGCTATATGCCGGAACGGGATGCGTTCATTGCCGGAATGTCCTGTGTCGGGTTTGTCGCCATGATGGCCGAACTCTCAGGTCTTCCACCGAGAGTGGCGCTCGAACGGGCCCACGAAAGTCTGTTTTTTGTCGGCCTGGGAGAAGCCCGCTATCGGTCCATTGATACCTTTTCACTCGGGATGAAACAAATGGCCAAACTGGCCCAGGCGATTGTTCACGGGCCACAATTTATCATCCTCGACGAGCCCACCAACGGGCTTGATTACCCGTCACGCAAACGCATGCTCGAACTGGTGCGCACGATTCGCGACAGTGGCCAGGCGTGCATTTTGTTGTCTTCGCACCTGTTACGCGACGTCGAGGAATCCTGTGAAGAAATTGTCATTCTCAAAAATGGCAAGATTGTGGTGCAGTGCAATCTGGAAGCCGAACGCAAAGCCAATTTAAAATTCATCGAAATCGAATTGGGGCAACCCAACGGACCGTTTGCCGAGGGGCTGAGCCAGCTTGGCTGTGAATGGGCTTTGATCGGAGAGCGACGGGTGAAACTCGTGTTACCGCCAGGCGTGGAAATTCGGGATCTTTACCAGATTGCCGCCGACCGGCAGCTTCATATCCGCCGACTCAATTACAAACGCGATTCACTTGAAGACATCTTTATGAAGGCAATGGAGGCGACCCCCAATGGCAGTTTATGATCAGACGTACCTCACCTATACCGGGCCATTGACGTCAGCCTGGAAGCGGTTTTTGATTTTACCCCGCTATGCCTATCGAGCGGTGTTTCAATCAAAGCTGTTTATTATTCTCTTTATCATTTCGCTGGTGTTTCCTCTGCTGGCAAGCATCTGGATTTACATGCACCACAACGCCGAAGCCATGGCCATCTTGAACCTGGGATTACGCGATTTGGTCCCGATCAACTGGCGGTTTTTTTATGTCATTACACAGTTTCAAAGCAGCTTTGCCACGCTGCTGACCTTGATGCTGGCACCGACGCTGGTTTCAAAAGATGTCGAAAATAACGGGCTGGCGCTCTATCTCAGCCGTCCATTTTCGCGCCTGGAATATGTCCTCGGGAAAATGTCGGTTGTGTTAATCCTGCTGTCTGCGGTGACCTGGGTGCCGGTGTTGCTGTTATTTTTATTTCAAGGCTATCTGGCGGGGATTGGCTGGATGATTGAAAATCTGAGGTTCGGAATGGCGATTGTGGTTGGTTCCTGGGTCTGGATTTTGACGCTCTGCCTTGGCTCGCTGGCACTTTCGGCCTGGATCAAACGGAAAATTACTATTCAGGGCATCATGATCGGGTTTTATTTTGCCACGGCTGTCTTTGCCCAGGTGATCAATCAGCTCTTTGAAACCAAATGGGGATACCTGTTTAGCTTGAGCGAGGCGATGGGTTCGCTCTGGTATGGTCTCTTTGGACAATTTGAGCGCATGGACCTGCCCTGGTGGGGGGCTGGGTTGACTATTGGCCTGTTTTTTGTCCTCTCGCTCGGTTTACTGTCCCGCAAAATCCGGGCGTACGAAATTATCAACTGAATGAAGAATGAAGAAT
>DAOQNB010000286.1:0-7158 GCA_035335845.1 Acidobacteriota bacterium
AACCCTGAACCCTGGTTTTTATGTCTTACAATTCGCTTCTTTCACCTGATCCCGAACCGTTAGAGTCAAACACCGACAGCAAAATCAAGATCGTGTTGTTCCTGATTGGCTTTTTGGTTGTGTTGGGGCTGAGTGCCGGAGGTTTTGTCCTCTGGCGTTCAACCAATGGCTTCCAGGCCTTTTTTGCTTCGGCCAAACCGGAACCGAAAGCGAAAAAGACCCTTACCTACTCAGATGACCAGTATCGAAGAGACATTTTGATGTACCTGGCCAGCCCCCGGTTTTCAGGTGATGGCTTTGAACGTCAGATGCTGGGTGAAGCCAATCTGGAACTCTATGTCATTGATAAAGAAGAGGTGTATCTCTCAGTTCCGCAAGCCCATAGCTCGCCCGAAGCACTCCAGGTCATTCTGAATCGGATTCTGGTCAAGCCAAAAGACGTTTTTATGGCCAATGAAATCAACGGGGAATGGAATATTGGCCCCTATACCTTGACCAAAACGCCGGAAAAAGCAGCATTTTTCAGAACCCAGGCCGGCAATATCAAAATTGACCATGCGGCGGTGCTCCAATTTCCATTCAAACAGGCAACCTACACCCTGAATCTCAAGGAAATGTCTGATTTTATTGGGAATCACGTCATTTTTGGCGGTCCATTGCGGGCTGATACCGATATCCGCGATGGCGACAAACATCTGGTTTTCTTTAACCACGGCGCTTTTGTATCACGTGGTACCGAACCATCCGTCAAACGACTGGTTGCTGATTTAACCAAAGACATTCCAGCAACGGATCCCGATGTCCGTGAAAAGAAGATCCAGCGGTTGCTCGATTTTGTCGCCGGTGAAATTGAATATGATGGCAACGAAGCGACCCGCAACGTCGAAACCCTCAAACGCCCCAACGAAGTCCTGATGAGCCGGCGCGCTGATTGCAGCAACAAAACCATTTTGCTTGGCTCGATGCTTGAACAACTCGGCGAAGACTACCTGTTTTTGTACTGCCCGAAACACATCACCGTCGGTGTCCGACAGGGGAATTTTCCGACGACCAATGGCCTCACCCTGGAGTGGGAAGGAAAAACCTGGACCATTGCTGAATCCACTGCGGTTGGGTTTCAAATTGGGAAAGACCGGCTCAAAGATCCAGCCCTGGTCAAGCAGGTCAGGTATGTTCAGCGGCCCCACTCAAACGACATTATTTATAACTTCTTCACCAGCGAGACGCTGGAATTTCGGTGATTCAACACCGATCAACCGTCCATCTTCCATCGCCAAAATCCGGTCCGCAATATCAAGGATCCGATTGTCGTGAGTAACAAGCAAAATGGTGGTGCCCTGTTCAATCGCCAGACGTCTAAGCAGATCCACGACTTCGCGCCCCGAATGTTTATCAAGCGCCGCTGTGGGTTCGTCAGCCAGAATCATTTTTGGATGACTGACCAGCGCCCGGGCAATCGCAACCCGCTGTCGTTGACCGCCGGAGAGTTGAGCTGGGACCTTCCCGGCATGGTCGAGCAAGCCGACTTCTTTCAACATGATGCGGGATCTGAGCAGCCGTTCCTCGCGCGAAATCCCGGCGTGAACCTCCAGCCCCATCATGACATTTTGCAACGCGGTGAGACTGCGATGCAGGTTATGGGCCTGAAAAATAAACCCCAGTTTACGACGGGTTTCGAACAGGTCTTTCCAGGCTGCCTTAACCAGTTCGGTGCCAAAGACCTGGGCACTTCCGCTTTGAACGGTTCGCAGTGCACCGACAAGGGTCAGGAGCGTCGTTTTCCCGGATCCAGATGGCCCGGTCAGGATGACGATTTCTCCGGCCTGTAAATCCAGATCAATGTCGAAGAGAATTTGCCGCTGCAGCGTGTCTGTACCGAAAAAATGGTTTACCCCACGCAACACAACCACCGGAGTCAGGGGGCAGGCCGAAACTGTCATGAAAAAATCTCCGCCGGGTCAGCCTGCCGAATGCGTCGGGCAGCAATAAACCCGGAAACAATACACATTCCCAGCGTCAGTAAAAAAACGCCAGCGATGCGTGTCATCGGAAACGACACTGGCAACGCTGTGCCAGCGTGGATCAGGCGCATAATGCCAAAACCGGAAATCAGACCCGGGATAAACCCGAGACCGGCCAGGATGAGCGATTCCTCAATCATGATTCCCAGCAAATAGAGGTCGGTGTACCCCATCGCCTTAAAGGTCGCATATTCACTCATATGATCAGCCACATCAGATGACAAAATCTGATAGACCATGACCAGACCAACCAGAAATCCCATCACGGTACCCAGACCGAAAATGAACCCAATCGGTGTATATCGGAGTTGAAAATCACGGGCGTCCTGGATGAACTCCTCACGGGTCAACACGTTGACGTCATCTGGAAACTTTCGTTTGAGGTCAGCCACAACCCGTTGACGGTCAGCCGTGGGTGCGATGGTCACCAGTCCAAATGTGACGGAACCTGAATCCCGATTCGGAAAAAGATGCAGAAACGTTGTCTCATTTCCAATCAGCGTGCCATCAGTGTTAAAGGTCGCACCAAGTGAAAATGAGCTGGTCACACTCACTGTTCGGCGGTTGATTTCAGCTTGGACAGGCTTGCCTTGATCAAGAACTGCCAGCATCGCGGTGAAATTCCCTCGCGCCAGCCGGTCAAACAGAACTGTATCTGGAAGCTTTAACTCTGATTGCCGGGTCGTCAGAGCCGGGAGGTCAAGCGCCGGGCGGTTTGGGTCCATGCCAACCACCATCATGGTTTTGCGTTCGCCAGTCAACGGAGTCCGCCAGTCAAGAAACCCAACATAGAGGGGCGATACCTCGACCACACCTGGAACTTCGAGGGCCTGAAATACCCGTACCCGTGGAATGGTTCCGGAATTAGCAATGTCACGAGCTTCGGGACTGAGCAAGATAATGTCGGCCTGAACCTGATTGTGAAACAACGCGGATGAGTCCAGTGCGGCGGCAAGAACGCCGAGCTGCATAAACATGAGCAGGTCAGCAAAAGTAATCCCTGCCAGTGCAATGATAAACCGGGTCCGGTTATGCCGCAGTTGCAGCCATCCGAGCGGTGTGCGATTGGCCAGAGCGCGAAGTTTGGCAATCATTGGACTATCCTCACGGTGACCTGATGATTGGTAAACTGGCTGGCACGTGTTGACGATGCCTCATCCAGCTTGATTCGAACTTCGACCACCCGGGCATCGGTGTTGGCTGCCGGGTCAGTGTTGACCACTTCCTGGCGTTTGACCAGCAAGCCAATTGCTTCGACGACGCCAGAGAGTGGCTGGGCGATTGACTGACATTGAACCTGGGCTGATTGTCCAATTTTCACGCGACCAATATCCGTCTCATAAATTTCAGCCAGGGCATACATCCGCCGGGTATTGCCCATTTCAGCGATGCCTTGATTCGATATTTTTTCACCTGAACGGGTATGGATTTTGAGGATTTGCCCGGCGCAGGGCGCTTTGACATACGCCTGAGCCAGACTGACTTCAAGTCGCATTACGGTTGCCTGGGCAGCGGCGAGGTTTGTCGCTGCCACCTGTCTATCCACGGCACGGACTTCGGCAATCTGATCTAAGGTGGCCTGGGCTTCGACAATTTGCAGCCCATCAGCCGATTGAATCCGACTCAGTTGTGCCTCGGCTTCCTTGAGTGAATTCTGAGCCACATCCCAGCGGAGTTTCTTTTCGTCAAGCACCGACTGGGCAATGTCGCCACTTTGGAGCAGCCGCTCATAGCGTTGATATTCAAGGCAGGCATGGTCAACTTCGGTCTGGAGCCGGGCAATGCCAGCGTGTTGTGCGGTGAGGTTGGCCATCCAGGCTGATTGCAGCCGTTCGACCGTTGCCTGTTGGGCCTGGATGCGGCTGCCTGATTGTCCGGCCTGGACGCGGGCCAGTTCCGCTTGCTGAACCGCCACTCTCTGCTGTGCCTCCCAGAGCTGGGCTTGCAAGTGCGGCTCACTCTCCAGAACCGCAATCAGTTGTCCATTCTGGACCTGATCTCCTTCCTCAACCAGCAACCGGGCAAGGCGAGTTTCCCCTGTTGAAGTGGGTGCCGTGAGCTGGATGACTTTGCTTTCCGGCTCAAGTTTTCCAAGTCCAATGAGAGGCGCCGCACCCGCCATGGCTGATGAGGCGCCAGGTGTGGCCGTCTGATTCGAGGCTGGAAAGATCTGGATGGTCCACCCAATCAGGCCCACAACGGCGGCCACCAGAAGCAATGATTTCCGTGACTTGAAAAATGAGGCAAAGAAATCTGTCAGTTTAAGAAAGAATTTGGGGCGCATTGTGAACAAAAGCCTCCGTGCCGTGAGTCATAAGTCAAATTCAGGTTTTTACTAAACTAAACTGATTAGTTTAGTAAAAAAAATCTAAACTAAACAGTTTAGTTCGTCAAGGCAAATCACCACATCATTCTGAATTTTGAGTCTCGGAGGGATTAGCTAAGGCTGGTCGTGATTCAATTCCATTCCAGAACGGATGGAGGTTGTCCGGATGAACGCCATCGTGGAGGCACCGCAACGATGGCTCTCCGCCGCCGGTGCTCCGCCGTCCACTGGGTGGGAACCCTCAATCTCAGGCACTTTTTCTGAAACTGTGGTTGTTCAACTTGTCTCTTTTGCTTGGGTTGACCTTCAGGTATTGTGGCAATGGATTTGAACCCAGCAGGAGGAACTTATGCTCTCGGAAGAAAAACGTGCGGCTATATTAAAAGGGGCAATGGAGGAGTTTCTGGCCCATACTTATGCGGGCGCCACGATGGATCGTGTCGCCCAGCTTTCGGGGGTGTCGAAAGCGACGATTTACAGCCATTTCGGGGATAAGGAAGCCTTATTTAAAGCGATTATCCAGCAACTGGCAGATCAGAAGCCAAAAACAATCTTGAAAACACTCAATCCGGAACTGGCACAAAGCCACCCAGCCCAGGTCTTACGCCAGTTGGCCAATACCATGCTGGATGCTTCGCTCTATGACCCTGAACTTCAGAATTTTATGCGCCTGATGATTGCCGAATCTGGACGCTTTCCAGAACTGGCCAGGGCATTTGTCTCCAGTTTTCATCAACCGGCTTCAGACCAGATCACCGCTATTTTTTCGCACCCGGCTTTAAAAATTGCTGACCCCGAAACCGTGGCTCAAATCTTTATGCACGCCCTGACCCAATATGTACTGACCCAGGAAATCATGCATGGCAAGGATGTCATCCCCCTGGATCGCGAACGGTTTGTCACTGCCTTGATTGAGCTGGTGGCGCCTGGAAAAACCGAGAGCGCAAGATATTGAGTAGGAAAAAATGAGCCAAAGACTTTGGACCTGGGGTTGAAGGAAAATATGAAAGAAGGGTAACTGTCTTACCATCAACCTATTATAAGGAATGTTCGCATGCGAACATTTTTTGTTTTTGAAGGACTCTCAGCCACCTTTTTTCTTCAATGCAACTTCTTCAGCCCCGAGCTTGCGAGTCTTCAGCCCTGGTTTTACAAGGGGAATCCGGCGACGTCCATCACGCGTTTGGCTTGCTGGAAATGACGGTGTTCGTGAACCACAGTGATGGTGCAGGTATCAAACAAACTGTAGGTCACGATGGCCGCCGCCGGCGAGGTGATGATGGTTTTCTTGAGGTCAATGTGAGCCATTTGTTTCAGGAAGTTGATGAGCTGGGCCTGCTCATCCTGAAACCGGCGGATGATGCCCGCCTCAACGGTACTTTGGGTTGGGGCAAATGCCGGCGGGGCTTTGAGTTTTTTTCCTGAATCGGGCAGGAGTGTTTTAATCAGCCAGCTTCCCCAAAAACCAGGAAGCACGGGGAGTTTTTCCCAGATGGTGCTCTTTTTGTCGCCACGAAGAATCGCTTCATAGGTCGGAAAGTAGGTGCGATTGGTGGTGATGAGATGATCAAAACATTGGCCGATGCTCCACTGTTGCGCAGTTGGTTTCCAGTTGATCTGGTCGTGGGTTAAGTCGCCAAACGTCTGCCGGGCATCGCGGCTGATGGTTTCAAGTGCGGCAATGAAGCCGTTGAGGTCACCAGGGAGTTGAAGGCTCATAGGGTCTCCGATTTGGAAAAGAAGATGGCGCCGGTCTTGACTGATTGATTGGAAATTGGACAAGCTTGCGGCAAGCTTATCCAATTTTGACGATTCTATCCATATCAAATGCCCATTTCGTTTCGCATCTCAACCTGGCTGGTCGGATTGGTTCTCCTGTGCCTGCTCACAAGCTGCGCTGAAAATAAAGAAAAGCAGTTTGAAACGGCGCTCAAAGCGGCTGAAAAAGGTCGAAATGTCCGACAGCTTTACACGTTGCTCAAAACACATCCCGAGTTTCAGGCTCGAACCAGACAGGTGTTGAAAACCTATTACACGCTGGCACAACAGAAGCTGGAGCAATCCCCCGCCGAAGCCAAAATCAAAACGGCCTTGAGCCAGATTCTGACAGACCTGGAAAAGCAGCAGACGACGGTGGTGCGCGTGAGTTTTTCAAGAGATGACTATCGCGAAACCCAGCGCAAAGCCGATGCCGATGCTCGCGAACGGGTCAATGCCCAGAATCAGGCCGATACCAGTGGAACGTCTCCGTACAAGTACCACCAGATTCAAATTGAATTGCAGATGCTGGCAGACGCCGAGACCTTCTTTTGCCAGACCGTCAGCGATGAACTCCAGAAGTTCTTTGAAAGCAATGTGATCGAATTTGAACGCGCCACCGACACCGTGCGACCGGTCAATTCCGAGGTCAAGCTCCACTATCAAATCAAGTGGACCGGAGATCTGTACAAATTTGACAGCACCCCGCCAGATACGTCCTTTCATGTCTACCCTGGTCTGGAAGTCGAAAACAAAATTGACCTGATCGCCGCTGGCAACCAGGTCACATTTCAATCGAAGGAGAAAAGCAGCTCGACGTTTCAGGTCGAAACCGACTCAGTGAAAGCCGCTCAATCACCACCTGATCCGTCAAAAGTGTATTTGACGATGTTTAGCAACGCTTTTATTGAATCCGGCAAGCACTATGCGAACTTCCTGAGCGGCGCTGAGACAAAGATGAAGTGAATTGATTTCAGGCAAACTTTTCAAACCGCTGACGGAAGTCATCAACTGACAGTCCCCCAGCCGCCGCCAGTTGCCCAACCCAATCTG
>DAOQNB010000287.1:0-7155 GCA_035335845.1 Acidobacteriota bacterium
GGTTGACGGATGAACCGGTACCAGTGGCAGGCGCAGCACTTCCTGGATGAGTCCAAAGTGAGCCAGCACGGCTTTGACCGGTCCGGGGTTGGTTTCAAGAAAATTTGCTTTCATCAACGGCAATAAATGACGGTGGAGCGTTCGTGCATCCTCAAATCGACCTTCGAGGCTGGCATGGACGAGTTGCGAGGTCAGCAACGGCAATTCGTTGGAAATCACTGAAATTACGCCATGTCCGCCAAGCGCAATCACTGGCAACGTCAGCGAATCATCCCCCGAAAACACCAGGAAGTTTGACGGCACGCGGGCCAGGATTTCAGAAATTTGGGAAATATCACCCGAGGCTTCTTTGATTCCGACAATGTTTGGGATTTCAGCCAGCCGGGCAACCGTATCTGGGAACAGGTTGACGTTGGTTCGGGGCGGTACGTTGTAGACAAGAATCGGCAGATTCGTGGCTTCGGCAACCGCCCGATAATGCTGGAACAGACCTTCCTGAGTCGGTTTGTTGTAGTAGGGCGTGACCGACAACAACGCCTGCGCCCCCAGTTTTTCAAATTGTTTGGCCAGCTTGATGACTTTGGCGGTGTTGTTTCCGCCCGCACCTGCCACGACCGGCACCCGGCCAGCCGTGGTTTGGACAACGATATCCACCAGGCGGGAGATTTCTTCGTCGCTTAAAGTCGCGCTCTCGCCAGTTGTCCCGCCTGGCACTAAAAAGTCAACCTGATTGTTTATTTGGAACTCGACAAGTCGGCGCAAGGCTGGTTCGTCCAGTTGGAGGTCTTTGGTAAAGGGTGTGACCAGGGCGGTTCCGACGCCGCTTAATTGAAGCTTTACATCATTGCTCATACTTGTACCACGTCAGGGTTGCGGGGTTGGGTGAACACAATGTGTTCAATTGATTGCTCTTCAAGATGTACCGTTTTAGCCTTTGGCTGGCACACCAAATGTTTGATTCAATTGTTCATCAATCAATGTCGAAAATTCGAAGACGCCTTGTTTTCCAGCGATCCAGCGTGCGGCCAGTAGTGCTCCGTCGGCAAATCCGGTTCGCTGGCGTGCAGTGTGGACCAGTTCAATCGTGTCAAATTCTGAATCAAACCCAACCCGGTGCGTTCCTGGGATAAACCCGGCGCGGAGGCTGGTGGTTGGAATTTCCCGTTTGAACGGTTCACTGACGAGTTGCTGAAAGCGGAGGGCTGTTCCAGAGGGCGCATCTTTTTTAAACTGGTGGTGGGCTTCGACAATGTAGGGCTGGTGTGTCTCGAAGGCACTGACCAGTTGAGCCGCAAATTGAGCGATTCGAAACGACAGTTGCACACCAAGGCTGAAATTCGGGCTGTACATCAAGCCGAGTCCGTGTGAATTGACCAGCCGACGAACTTCTGGAAGTTGAGCGTTCCAGCCAGTGGTGCCAATCACCAGATTGAGACCAAGTTCAATCGCGAGATTGAGATGTGAACCAATCGCGTCAGCATGCGAAAAATCAATGGCGACTTTGGCATTTCCGGGCTCACCGGAAATTTCGTGCCGGGTGACACTTCCGACAACGTGAAACCCTCGTTCGGTGGCCAGTTTCCGAATCTCGTGACCCATTTTTCCATCGCCAAATAAAACTATATTCATAGTCAGTAGTCAGTAGTCAGTAGTCAGCTAACTCCGCTTGATTGAATGACTTGATTGTTTTTTCGTGTGAAGACGTCATTGCAAAATGGTATGAAATCGTCTCTCTCGAAATGTCCCGGAGCGTGCTTCATCGTCGTTACAAAGAAGACAAGCAAGGCAACGCCAGGGCACAGGCACTGTAAGCCAGAAGACAAATGATAATTTTTTGTAAGGGGAAGCAAAGAAAGCGTGGCGCTTAGGCCCGACAGCAGCAGCAGCAACAGAAATCGAGGGAGAGATAGAGCGCGGAAGAAATAGCGGTGAATCGGTCTGAACCATCCAGCGTTCCCATCACAAAACGCTGGATGGGCTCAAACGCGAGGACGAAACCACTTGTAGGAAGAGATGGTGTTCGTTGTGTCATTGTGAATTGCACTATGTAACGTGAGAGAGTTTCTAATTAGGGTAAAAGCACCATATCAGGAGTTTTTTAGGCTGTCAATATAGCGGAGAAGATGAAAGTATAATGACGGTGTCTGGTTTTCCTGGAATCAAGCCAAATTGCCCGCAATGCACAAACCATTTGCAGATGCTTCACCGGGATTGGTATATTCCGGGCCTTATTTCGCATTCTTTTTGATGTAAAGCCATTCGAGTGACCGATGGCGGCCTTGTTGAACCACGATACCCCGTGAACAACAGACCGTAGGCACTTTTCGAATGGCTTTTTGTGTTTTCACACCACCGCATTTTTGATCTTGAGAGGGTCCTATGAGCACTGCAAACACCACCACCGGCCAGATTACGGCTTTTTTGAAACACCACTTTCGGCATTTTAATGCGGCCAGCCTGATTGACGCCGCCGAAGCCTATCAACGTCACCTGGATCAGGGTGGAAAGATGATGGTCACGCTCGCTGGCGCGATGAGTTCGGCTGAACTCGGCATTTCGCTGGCGGAAATGATTCGCCAGGATAAAATCCACATCATTTCCTGCACGGGTGCCAATCTTGAAGAAGACCTCTTTAACCTGGTGGCACACGATTATTATGAGCGCGTGCCGCACTATCGCGACCTCACCCCGCAGGATGAACTGGCGCTCCTCGAACGCCACATGAACCGCGTCACCGATACCTGCATTCCGGAAATGGAAGCCATGCGCCGGCTCGAAACCGCCATGGTTGATGAATGGACACGTGCCGACCAGGCCGGAGAACGCTATTTCCCGCATGAATTTATGTATCGGGTTCTGAAATCGGGCGCCCTGGAGCAGTATTACCAGATTGACACCAAGGATTCCTGGATGCTGGCCGCGATGGAAAAGAATCTGCCAATGGTGGTTCCAGGCTGGGAAGATTCAACCATGGGCAATATGTATGCCGGGCACTGCATCACGGGCGATGTGAAAAACGTCCACACGGTGCGCACCGGGATTGAGTACATGATTGAACTGGCGGACTACTACACGAACACTTCAGCCGATCATTCAATTGGATTCTTCCAGATTGGCGGCGGCATCGCGGGCGATTTCCCGATTTGCGTGGTGCCGATGCTACACCAGGATTTGCAGCGCACGGGTGTCCCGGTGTGGGGCTATTTCTGCCAGATCAGTGATTCGACAACCAGTTATGGCTCCTATTCGGGCGCTGTTCCCAACGAAAAAATCACCTGGGGGAAACTCGGGGTTGATACGCCGAAATACATTATCGAGTCAGATGCCTCGATTGTCGCTCCGCTGATGTTTGCCATGATTTTGGGGCAGTAGTTTCAGAGTGAAGGAGCGAAGGCGCGAAGGGTGAAACCGGCATCAGCACGTGTAACCCGTGGAAAAAAGTGGGTAGCACAGAGTAAGATAGAGCGATTCTGAAAACACCACAGAAACTCTCTAGGACCACTTAAAGCATTTTTTCCTGGCTATTTAACCTGTTGTGAACGCGTTCACAATTTGCCTTTTACACCTGGTTCTGTTTCGCTCCTTCGCTCTTTCACGACTTCACTCATCTCTATGACCCACCAGATCACCAGTTCTCAATTTTTGAGACGAGCGATGGCCGTGCTTGTTGGCCTGTGCTTTTGGGTGGTTGGGTGTGGGATGGTGACACCTGTCCTGGCTGGCATTGCACATCCGACGCGGTTTGAGCGGCTCACCATCGAACAGGGGATGCCGTCCAACTGGGTGCGGGCCTTGCACCAGGATACCCACGGGTTTTTGTGGGTCGGCACGCAGGATGGTTTGGCCCGCTATGATGGATACCACTTCACCATTTTTCGGGCCAATCCCGGTGATTCGACGTCGCTGTCTGACAATGCCGTTTGGGATTTGCAAGAGGACCAGTCTGGCAGGCTGTGGGTTGCCACCAGCGGTGGATTGAACCTCTTTCTTCCAGATCAAGAAACCTTCATTCAGTATCAACACCAGCCACACCAGGCCACCAGTTTAAGCCACGATGTGGTCAACACCTTGTTTGTTGATCGGTTGGGCCAGCTCTGGGTTGGTACCAATGACGGATTAAATCGGTTTGATGTGGCCAGCGGCCAGTTTATCCGGTTCAACTTGGATGAGCCTGGAAGCGACCCGGCAGCCCGAAATCGAATAACGGCCATTACACAGGCTGGTCCTGATTCGCTCTGGGTCGGGACTGGGGATGGACTCCTCGAATTTAACCCAGACACGAGCCGCTTTCGGTCATTTCGCCATGACCCGGCACGCCCTGGGAGTTTAGGTGCCAGAGAGGTTCGTTCGCTCCTGGTTGATCGTTCGGGGCAACTCTGGGTTGGGACACTTGGTGGCGGGTTAAATCTCTATCATCCTGAAACGAGTACCTTTGAAGTCTTTTTGTTTTCACCCAACGGAGAAGGAAACAATGTCTCCTGCATTCTGGAAGACAGCCTTGGGCAAATCTGGATCACGTCCTATCTGCGCAGTATTGAAGGTGGCCTGCATCGTTTCCATCGAGCGACAAAACAGTTTGAATCGTTTGCCTATGATCCGAAAAATCCGTACAGCCTGAGCTGGAATTTTGGCACGACGCTACTGGAAGACGCCTCTGGACTGCTCTGGATTGGCACGTCGCGTGGGCTCAACAAATATGATTTGCGCGCCAAAAGCTTTACCAGTTTTTTGCTTCACCCGGAAAACCCTTTTGATTTGGGTGACAATTACTATGCCGTGGAAATTGATTCGCGCGGCGACTTATGGCTGGGGACGGATAGTCCGGTCCTTCATCAGGTCAACCTCAAAACCGGCGATGTCAAAACATTTGAGGGGAATGGGACGGTGGCTGGACTTGGGGAGACGACCGGGTTTTATTCAATCGTCGAAGACCGACGTGGCCTGATCTGGTTTGGGACAGCCACCAGTGGCTTGTTGCAATATGATCCTCAAAAGAAGTCTTTTCGAGCGTTCTCGCACGATCCAAAAAATCCAAATTCCATCAGTTCAAACTATGTTGGTCGAATTCTTGAGGACCCGTCCGGTGACTTATGGGTTGGGACTGACCGTGGCTTAAATCGGTTTGACCCACAAACCGGGCGCTTTACGCAGGTGGCGGCTGAGTTTGTTCTGCCTGGGGCGGCGGGGCCATTTTCTGTTTCCGCCTTATGGCGTGACCGTCAGGGGCAGCTTTGGATTGGTACGGGGCCCACCATCAGCACCAATGCGGGTGGCGGTGCCGGGTTGCTCCGGCTCAACCCTCAAACCGGCGCCGTGGTTGCTTTTCGGCACGATACCCACGACCCGGCCAGCCTATCGAGCGATATCATCACTTCGATTGTCGAAGACCGAAGCGGTACACTCTGGGTTGGGACATCAAACGGCTTCAATCGGTTTGTGCCGGATCAGCAAAAATTTGTCCGCTACACGGAAAAAAATGGACTCCCGGCGCCCTATGTATTGGAGATCTTGCCGGATCCAGGTGGAGACCTCTGGATCAGTTTTCATTTTGTCCTGGCGAAATTTGAACCCTCGACAGGAACGTTTCACGTCTATGACAGCAAAGATGGAATTCAAACCCGGCGGTTCAATATCGGATGTGCCTTTCAAGCGCCGGATGGTCAGTTTTACCTGGGCGGAGTAGGTGGCATTACCCGATTTTGGCCAGACAAAATCAAAGACAATCCTGAAATTCCACCCGTCCGGCTGACTGCTTTCCGCAAATTTGACAAAGTCACCCGGCTCAATGCGTCGCTGTGTACGCTGCAAGAAATCGAACTGAAGTATTGGGAAACAGTCTTCGGGTTTGAATTTTCGGCACTGAATTACCGGTCCCCCGAGAAAAATCAATATGCATACCAGTTGGTCAATTTCGATGCCGATTGGGTGTACTGTGGCAATCGCCGCTTTGTCAATTACACCAATCTCAACCCTGGCGAATATATCTTTCGGGTCAAAGGATCAAACAATGATGGGGTCTGGAACGATGTCGGCCAGTCGATCCGGATTCGGATTATTCCTCCGCCGTGGCGGACGTGGTGGGCTTATGGATTGTACCTGCTTGGATTCAGTGCTGGCCTGTGGGGTGTGGTTCAATTTCAAACCAGCAAGGTGAAATCGCGCGCTCATCTCAAAGAAATTCATCTACGGGCGAAAACGGCTGAAAGCGAAGCTGAAGTTTCACGGGCGAAAGCTGAGGCGGCAGTCAATCTGGCCCGGGCGATTGAAGCCGAGCGCCAACGGCAGGCCCAGGAACTGGAAGAAGCCCGTCAGTTGCAGCTTTCGATGCTGCCGCGAACCATTCCAAACCTTCCAGATCTTGCAATTTCGGTTTATATGAAAACAGCCACCGAAGTTGGCGGCGATTATTATGATTTTCATCTGGCAGATGACCAGACTCTGTCAGTTGTGATCGGCGACGCCACTGGCCACGGGTTGCGGGCTGGGATGATGGTGACTGCGACCAAAAGTTTGTTTGGGACGCTGGCTCAGGAACCTGATTTGCCACAGTTGCTCTCGCGAATGTCCCAGGCGCTCAAGCGATTGAATTTAAAAACGCTGTATATGGCGCTGACTGTGCTCAGGATTAAGGCGAATCGGGTAACGCTTGGAGCCGCCGGGATGCCACCGGCGCTGGTGTATCGCGCTCATACCGGCCAGATTGAAGACATTGAAATCGAAGGGCTTCCACTCGGGAGTTTTATCCAGTTTCCATATCAGACCGCTGAATTTAGCCTGGATCCAGGAGACATGGTTGTGCTGATGAGCGATGGATTTCCAGAGCAACTCAATCCGACTGAAGAAGTTTTTGGCTATGGCCGCATGCGGGAAGTTTTGGAGGCTTCACCTGCCCAATCACCGCAGGATGTGATTTCCCGGCTGATTCAAACCGGTGAAGCCTGGGCCCGAGGCGTTCCCCAGGCTGATGATATGACGTTTGTAGTGATTCAATACCAGCCGGTTCGATCAGTCAGACAATCTTCTTCAGTCCGGGTCGAAACGGTGTCAGGTTGAAGAAAGCGGGCTGAAGAAGGCGGGCTGAAGAAGGCGGGTTGAAGAAAGCGGGCTGAAGAAGGCGGGCTGAAGAAGGCGGGCTGAAGAAGGCGGGCTGAAGAA
>DAOQNB010000288.1:0-235 GCA_035335845.1 Acidobacteriota bacterium
TATGTTTCTCGGAAAAGTTGTTGGAACCGTCTGGTCAACACAAAAAGCACCTGATTTAGAAGGGTTGCGCTTTTTGATTGTCCATCCACTCAATCTCAATAAAGAACCGAACACCGACATTGTCGTGGTGGCAGATCGGCTTGGGGCCGGGACGGGGGAACTGGTCCTGTGTGCTTATGGAAAAGCCGCCCGCTCAGCCATGGGAGACCAGGATCTTTCCATTGAAGCGGCGGTT
>DAOQNB010000288.1:251-7150 GCA_035335845.1 Acidobacteriota bacterium
GTAGATCGAGTTGACCTTGACTCTAGCGCCTGTCGGTCAGATGAACTGAAAGCCGAGGCACGTGAATGATTTCAAGCTACCGCCAATTGCTCTCGTTCGTGGGACTCATTGGACTTGTGGCTGCCCTTCCTACCTCAATCTTCCCAGGTCAATCACCCGCCCCATCGCCGACGGAAGCCCAGCTCAAAGCCGCCTACGCTGAGGCCGTCCGCTTCGCTTCAAAAGATCGTCACCCCACCGAAATTGTCACCACCTTAACCGCCATCAGCGAAACCAATACCAGTTTGATGTGGCAAGGTCCGCCTGGGCATAAAAAAGTGCTGGTTGCCACCTGGGTTGGATTTGATGAATTTGATTCAAGAGTCGGCCAAACCATCCAGACACGTGAATTGTGGGTTACAGTTGTGCCGGAATTGCAGCGGTTTTGTCGTACCCATCCGGGAGGACGACCATCTCCCTTGCGAATCAAACAACTTTTAGGTCTTCCTCCTGATTACCCCGTCACAAAATTTGTCGAAGTCTGGGTTTCACCAAATGACCTGTTTCGGCCCAGCCCCGACCCAGAAATCACTGACCGTCAGGCTGAAATAACCCTTGAACACACAATCCGCACCCGGCAAATAAGCTGTGATCATTTCGACTGGTTCACCAGGAATCTACGCGGGATGTATCAAACTCCAAATGGCCCTGGATTTCCCTGGACGCGCCTCGGCTACACCCATGACTGGGGGAACCCACACAACCACATTGGGTTAAGCGAGTTTGTTGTCCGCAAAGGTGCCAGTGTTGAAGTCCACCGGGTCGTTCCAACCGACAGTTACATTCAGCAGTGAAGTCAATTGCTTCACTGAACCTTGGTTTGGATTTTTGTACAGAGTTCAAAGCAACTCAAACTCGCCAGAACCGACTGGGATGCGATACAGTGACAGATTCACGTTCGATTTATCTTTACCCGATTTGGCCGAAAAGATCATGGTTTCCGTAATTGCTTTGCTCAGCCTGTGTTTGTTTGCTTCGCCAGAGAATCAGCAACCTGAACCGGACCTTCCCCGCGCCAGTTCAGTTCACGGACGGTATGTTCCGGCTGACCTGTCGCCCTTTTCGACTGATGTCCAGGAGGCGATTGCCCGCGCTGAAAATATTGCCAAACCGCCCACCTTCGATCCGGCCACCATCCGCGAATTCTCCCTCAAAAAGGCAACCTCTTTAGACGGAGCGAATCAGAACCCGGTAGTCAGCTTTAAACAAATGATTTCGGGCGTTCCCGTCGGTGGCAGCCTGCAAATGGTTAAACCGCACGTGATTGTTCCTCCCGAATATCTGAAAACCATCGAACAACTCATCCGGTTGAACCTGTCGCTTCCAATTTATGCGCGGAACATGACTTCGACCACAACGGTTGCCTACACCTTCACCGTGTTGCACAATGGCCAGATCACGGATTTCGACAAAGAACGAACCACGGGAAGCCCCGCCCTCGACAATGTGGTTCAAAATGCACTTCGTTCGATCAGCCCATTGGAATCACCCCGAGGAATTATCCTCACACCAGAAAACACGTCACAACCACTCGCTCGATTGCGGTTCTCATTGACGTATCGGCCAGGATCTTGATGAGGGCTTGGGGCTAAGGGCTGAAGAAAACGGGCTGAAGAAATTGGGTTTGAAACCGAGAAAACTAGAAGTTTGTTTTCCCTTCAACCCCAAGCCCTTAGCCCAAAGCCTGGGTCTTCATTCAATACCAAACACCAAAAAGCCTATGCCTACGCCTTCAGTTGTTTTGCGGCGAGCCAGGGGGAAATTCTCAATCATTGTGGCGTTCTTGATTGGATTCAATGGCCTTATGCCCGTTGTGTCAGCTCACGAACGCGATGCCGTCACGCGAAAACGGAGGGTGACTGAGCCGGCGCCGGCAGTAAAAACCAAACTACCCGGCGCAGAAGACACCCACTCCCGCCCCAAAGAGCGCGAAAGACCTGATTTTCGGCGAAATGAGCCAGCCTCCATTCCGAAAGAAACTTCCCAGAAAATCCCGAATCGTCAAACTGAAGAACCTGAAATCCGAATTGGCCTGGTGACCAACGCTGACTTTGTCTCGATTACCTGTGATGGGCCAATTGCCCGACTGGATGATGACAATCCGTTCGAACCTGAATTTCTGGCCGAAAAGAAAATCACCGTACTGCTCAATAATGGCGAATCACGGCGCAATCAGCGTGGGAAAACGTATCGGGTGCAGGTTGCCAGCTTTAAAACGTCGAAAGAGGCTGATTCCTTTGCCCGCAAACTTGGCAAAACCTTTGAAGAACCTGCCCAGACCCAGTTTGACCCTAAATCCAAAGAATATGCTGTCAGTCTCGGTGAATATGAGTCGTCGTCGGATGCCCAGGTCCTGATGGTCCGCGTGCTCAACGCCGGGTATCGCAAGCCGTGGGTTGAACGGGTTGACACGCCCTCATCCCTGGCCAAAAAGGACAGGCCGGAATGGAAGCTCCGCACGATTTCCGGCACGGGCGATGAAGTGGTGGCCAATTCGACAAAAGTGACCTTTGTGGCACTCGAACCAGATACTTCACCGCTCAAATATTTGAATTCAACCTATCGTGGCAAACTTGAAGTCTCGCTCAACCGTCGCCAGAAGATGACCGTCGTCAATGCGTTGCCGATGGAGGAATATGTTCGCGGCGTCGTGCCAAATGAGCTTTCGCCAAATGTGTTTCCCAAACTCGAAGCCCTCAAAGCCCAGGCCGTGGCAGCCCGAACCTATGCCGTACGCAACAAAGGCCAATTCTCAGCCGAAGGGTTTGATTTGCTGCCAACCGCGCTTTCCCAGGTTTATGGAGGCCGCTCAACCGAGCATCCACTCACCAACCGGGCAGTCGAAGAAACTCGCGGCATGGTGGCCATGTATCAGGGCGAACCAATCAACGCGCTCTATACTTCAACCTGCGGAGGAAGAACCGAAGATGTTGAATTTGTCTTCGGAAAGCCAGTTCCCTATCTCAAAAGTGTGATGACGGGCCCGCAAGAGCGGGTTCATCACACCAACCACTGGCTGGAATCGAGTCGGCGGCTTGAAAACCTGGCCGACATCAATGGCCGACCGCTCACGCGTGAACTGGCGCTGCTGGCGGTGGCCAAATTTGATTCGTTTGACAAAGTCTCCACGTCATATTTGACCGGGCAGGTTTCACAGCGCGAATGCCTTGACTGGGCCGATCATCTCTCGACGCTGGCCCGCCGCAAGCCGGTTTCCGACGTTCCCAAAGTCGCCACTGATGTGGGTGGTTTTGCCCGATTGCTCCTCACTGCCCTCTATGGGTCGGAATCACCCGCCCGATTGCTCACCGAAGACGATGCCCAGTATTTGCTTGGCCCGGAACATACAACGATTCCAACTGCTTACCTGCTCGATGTGGCTTTTCTGATTAAGGAAGGCGTCATTCGACCTTACAGTGACGGCACCCTCAAAGGCCGCACCACGCTGACACGCGGTATTGCGCTGGGTATGCTGGCCCGAGCGGCAGCGATGAAGGGTATTCCAAAACTTGAATCCGGAACAGCCCGACCCTATGAGGGCAAACATCTGGTCATTCGGGGTGGAAAAGGCAAAGACGACGTGGAATTTGACCTTGGCTCACGCCTTTTTCTGTTCCGAAAGCTGGGCAGTGATTGGGTGGCCACGCCTCGGGCGGAATTGATCGGTGGCGAAACAGTTGGATTTCATCTCGATGACCGGGAACGCGTTGACTACCTGGAAATTTCCCCAGCCGCCAATGGCGCCGCCAGTGACCGGTATTCTCAATTTTCCTGGTGGGATGTCCAAATGACCCCCGAAGAACTGAGGGCCCAGCTTGCCAAAAATAAAATTGCCGTCGGACAGGTGCTTGATTTACAGCCAGTGAAGTATGGCAGATCCAACCGCGTCGCCTCGTTGGAAATTGTCGGTACTGAACGCACCACCACAGTTGATGGCCTGCGAATTCGATCAGTGCTGGGAGTTCGTGAAAGTTTATTTGTGATTGACCGCACGCTGGATGAAAAGGGACGTGTGACCCAGTTTCGGATCCGTGGACGCGGATGGGGCCACGGCGTCGGCATGTGCCAGGTCGGCGCCTACGGTCTGGCGGTTGAAGGCTATCGCTTTGACCAGATCCTGAAGCACTTTTATACTGGAATTCAGATCAAGCAGCTCTATTAACGCGGTTTTCCAGTTTCTGAAAAATTGAATAGCTACGGGGTTTGTTCTCATATGCAAAACGGTGTCAGGTGGGGACAGTTGGTTAAGGTTTGTCTTTTGATTGGATTCCTGGGATTGAGAGTGAAAAGCTTCCCAGGCGGGATCAGCCATACAGTTCTGGCATCGCCGCAATCCGTCTCACCACAGCCCCAGGCATCTCCGCCGGTACGCCAATCTCCGATTGAGCCAACTCTGCTTTCCACAACCGATGTGCTTGAGCGCGAGTTACAGGCCGAGCAACCGCATCTGTTTCACCTGAAGATAGAAGCCAATTCTTTTGTCTGGCTTGAGGTCAAACCCCAAGATTTCAATGTGAGACTCCGGGTGTTGGATCCAACTGGAAATCAAATTCTCAGCCGGGAAATCAAATATTGGGTCAGAGGAGAAGAAAATATCCGGTTTATTGCGACCAAAGAAGGCGATTATCAGGTGGAAATCAGCCAGCTAGAGGGTTTGGGACGGTATACCGTCAAAGTGAATGAAATTCACCCGGCCCAGGCGCAGGATCTGGCTCGCGTGCAATATGACCAGCTTTTAGTCGAATCAGGTGACCTCATCTTTGCCAACCGCTTCCGAGAAACACTCCCAATTGCTGAGCAACTGGTGGAAGCTGGTCGGGCTGGGTACGGTGAAGAATCACAACCCTTTGCTATGGCATTGATTCAACTAGGAGTCATTCACTTCCGACTACGGAATTTTCCTGCTTCTGAAGCTGCCTACCTCCAGGCAAAGGCAATCCAGGAAAAACTGTTTGGGAACGAGAGTGGTGAACTCACCACCGTGTTGAATAATCTGGGGGCGCTCTATAAAGCCAAACGTGAGTTTGACAAAGCTGAAGCTCTAACCCTGAAATGTATTGAACTGATTGAACGAGAGACTGGCCCAAATCATGTTGAAGTGGCCATGACCTATAACTCGCTTGGTGAAATTTATCGTGTTCAAAATAAATTCGACCTGGCGGAAACAACTTATAAGACAGCACTTTCCCGCCTGAGAAACTCGGATAACATCGTTCAATCGGCTGAAGCCACCATCCTCAATAATCTGGCAATCGCCCTCTATTTCAAAGGCAACTACATCCAGGCGGTGGAATTATTGAAGACCGTCGTGGACAAACGTCGCCAGATATTTGGCGAAAAACATCCTCGCTTTGCTGAAGCACTGGTCAATCTTGCGGCTGGATACAAGATGATTGGGCGGTTCAGTGAACGAGAAGCACTTCTGCTCAAAGCATTATCAATTGAAACTGAAGTGAGCGGACCTGAGAGTTATAAAGTCGGAGATTGTCTGCATAGTTTGGGAGATCACTATCGGGACATTGGAAACTATGGGCAGGCTGAGATTTATCTACAACGAGCCCTGGCTATTTTCGAGAAAACAGATGGCAGCCAAAACATCGAACTTTGCCCAACTCTCCTCAACCTTGGGCAACAAGCCCAGGCCCGATTTGATTATCAAACGGCGGAAACGTATATCCGAAGAGCACTGGCTATTCAAAAAAGCCAGACCACGCCCAATGAACGAGAAATAGCAGAAACTCTTGAAAACCTGACGTACCTTTTTCTTGCTCAAAATCAGTTGGATAAAGCCATCGAATGCCAGGCCCAGGCCCAGGCCTTGTTTGAAAAAGTGTTGCCACCAACCCATTCAAGCATTTTCCGCGAGTATTTACAGGCAGCTAGTTTGTGCCTCCTCAAAAAAAACTATGTGAGGTCAAAAGAGTGGTTGGAGAAAGCCCAGGCAGTTCTCGCCAGCCAGTCCAATCCAGTAACGGCTGATACCTTTTCGTTCTTCTCTGACTTTGGAAAGTATTACTTTCAATTGAAGGATTTCGAAAAAGCAGAAAAATTTCTGGCTCAGGCGATTGCCCTGGAGAACCAATTACCCAATAAATTTGCTCCGCAAACACTTGCTCCGTTTTCCTTAATGTTCAAGATTGAGGCGAAAAAAGGAAACACCCAACAAGCCATCAAATACCTGTCTCATATCCAAAATCAGACAGAAATCATGTGGGTAAATAACCTGGCAATTGGCTCAGAAAACCAGAAGCAACAGCTCCTCAAACATCAATCAATCTTTAATGACACGATTTGGTTTCAGTTGGCTCAGACAGCACCACCAAAAGAGCTGACTCAACTTGCACTCCAGGCCATCCTCCGGAAAAAAGGACGGGCTTTGGACGCGATGACCGAAAACATTAACACCCTGCGACAACATAGTTCACCAGAGAGCCAGGCAGTGATTGATGAACTTTTTGTTATTCGTACCCGATTATCCAGGCTGATACTGCAGGGCCCCGGAAAAACCCCAATCGCTCAATATCAGTCTCAGATCTCAGACCTGGAAACGCAAAGTAGCCAGCTAGAAGCCAAACTCAGCACGACCAGTTTCCAATACCGCCAGCTTGCAACCTCTGTCAGCCTGACTGAGGTACAGGCCGCCCTCCCAGAGCAAAGCAGGCTGATTGAATATTGCGTCTATACTCCGGTTTCAACTGAAACTACAGTTTCTGAGGTGCCCCGATATGCAGTCTACATCCTGGACCACACAGGAAAGATTGGTTTTGCTGATCTGGGTGGCCAGCACGAAATTGACAACCTGGTCAAACTCGAGTTTAGACAAACTCAACTCAACATTTTCACTTGACAAACACTTATTC
>DAOQNB010000289.1:0-7148 GCA_035335845.1 Acidobacteriota bacterium
TCAAGTGGGCCGCACTCCGAAAGTGTATGGGACGACGATCAGGTCGTCCTTTTTCATTTTCTGAGCTTGCGTGCTGTAACCAACCGAATCTGGTTGACGTTAGAAAGAAGGCACAGCTAAGCTTGGAAGTTCAATTTCCAATCACCCAAATCACCAATTTTCTCCGGGAGATACTATGGCACTGACACGTTTGTCTCAGTCAATGACTGCTGTCACACGACTGCATCGCTATCACTTTTGTTTGGCACTTATCCTGAGCCTGGGAGTGCTGTTTTCAAGTGCCTGCAGCACGGGCGCGAGCAGCACCAAGGAGACAGGTCCTCCACGTGTTGAACTGAGCCAGGAGCTCAAAACCAAACTTGGCCCGGATGACGGGTATGCGCTGGCCTTGATGTATGGAGCCGATCTGGGCGGGAACCTGGATGATTGCGGCTGTAAAGCCCACCCGATGGGCGGCCTTGCCTGGCGGATGGGATACAAGGAAGGATTTCGGGCAATGACTCCGGATGTGCCGGCCCTCCAGCTCGACGCCGGCCACATGTTTGCTGACGCTGGCAGCAGTGATTCAGGTTTATTTCTTGACAGCATCGAACGCAACAAATGGGTTTTAAAAGGATATGGCCAGGCCGGATTTGCCGCCGCCAACATCAGTGCGCGTGATGCCGGGTACCTTCCTGACATCTTTAAGAAAACCGGCTTTGAAGATCGGGTCAAAGAACTCCCGTTTATTGAAAAACTGGTCTCAGCCAATGTCAAAACCAGTGGTGCAGATCTGGGCCAGCCCAAAGAATACCTGATCCAGGAAATTGACTCGAAACGAGCCGGGAAAACTGTCCGTGTGGGCATTACCGGCGTCACGACCGGCACCACCCCTGCCTGGACGGGTTGTGTCATTGAATCACCAACCGAAGCCCTCAAACGGGTGGTTGGCGAACTGCGTGGCAAGTCTGATCTGGTGGTAGTTATGGCCTATGCACAGCCCCAGGAAGTTGAAAAGCTGGCAACGGATGTTCCGGGTATTGACGTTCTGATTGGCGCTCAAAGCGGGATGGGTGGCAAGGACGTGAAGAAAATCGGCCAAACCACGGTGGTCTACACCTTTACCCAAACCAAAGAACTGGGTGACTTGCGGGTGTACTTCACGCCGGATGGCAAGGTGAAAGATCTCAAAAATAAATTTGTCGGGTTGGATAAAGAAATCCCCAAAGACCCAATGGCAGCCACGATTGTGGCTGACGCCAAGACAGCCATTGAAACGGCTCAACGCGCGCAAATGGGCACGCAGGGATCAATGCCAGTTGGCCCAGGGATTTCAACGCCGCAACCGGCAGCCCAGCCAGCAACTCCGGCTGTACCACCACCAGCACCCACGATCAATGATCTTCCAGCCAAGAAGAAATAAACCAATTTGCGCATGAATTCATCAGGGAAATCACTGCACATCGCCTGGGGGCTCGCCATTGTGTTGGGCTGCATTCTACTTGTGGCGGGCCTCCTCAAAATCTCCGAACCACTCCAATTCGTCAAACAAATTGCGGACTATAAAATCCTGCCCTGGCCAACCTCTCACCTGCTGGTGGCCTGGACGATGCTGATCGTCGAGTGTGCGCTTGGGGCAGCCTTAATCGTGGGGTATCGAATGCGCGTAACCTTAATTTTTTCGTCACTGTTGTTTCTGGCCTTTTTGGGCGCGGTGGGGTGGGCCTGGATGACAGGCGCCACGGCAGATTGTGGATGTTTTGGTTCCTGGGCCAAACGAACTCCTGGTGAGGCGTTTGCGGAAGATTTGCTCATGCTTGGTGGCAGCATTGCGGCATTCTGGCTGGTTCGTAAACAACCCGTTAGCCAGCACAGTGGAATGTGGCGCGTGGCGGTCATTTCAGCCTTCGCCGCAATTGGGCTGGTGCTCCCGCTCAATTTCGGGATCCTTTCCACCCCGGCGGTCGAGGCCCAAAAAGCGGAACAGTCTATTGCCGATTTGAAAATTACCGGCCTCTCAGTCAACCTCAAACAAGGCACCCACGTCGTGGCATTTATGCTGACCGAATGTGAGCACTGTCAGGCCAGCGTCCCTACCTTTAATTCGTACCTGACGACCAAAAATGTACCGAACTTTGTGGCGCTGTGCCCGGATGAAGACTGGAAACGTCAGTTTTTTGCCCAGCGATATGGTGCTAAATTTCCGCTCGGCCAAATTTCAAATGATGATTTTAACCGCATTCTCGGACCAACCGGCGACACACCACATATTGTGCTGCTCCGCAATGGCAAGATCGTCAAAACCTGGGATGTGAATGCCCCTAAAGTTGAGGAATTGCAATCCCTTAACAAATAGGGCAAGCCAGTTGAAAAGTCCACGTTTGACTGCCTTTTCAAATACACGAAGCTCAGAAATTTGGACCTTCCACGTTTCTGAGCTTTTCTTATTTTCAGACCACTTTCTGTTCCCTTTTGAGGAGGGTTATTTCATGTCACGAAAGATTTTGTTTACGCTGGTACTCGCGCTCTTTGTGTCAGGCGTCAGCGGGTGCTGGTTGGGAGGAACACAACAACCTATGGTTTCAGAAGCATCCAGTGTTGATTGTCCAGGTGCGTTAAACTACACCGTCAAGTCAATTGAAGGCAAAGATGTCAGTCTTTGCTCCTATAAAGGCAAGGTGGTGTTAATTGTCAACACCGCCTCACAATGTGGATTTACACCCCAATATAAAGGACTCGAAGAACTGTATCAGAAGTATCGGGATCGTGGGCTGCGCATCCTGGCGTTTCCCTCAAACGACTATGGCCAGCAGGAACCAGGTACCAACACTGAGATTAAACAGTTTTGCGAGATGAACTATCACACCACGTTTGATTTATTCGGCAAAGTGACGGTCAAAGGAGATGGAAAGGCCCCGCTGTTTGCCTATTTGACCTCGGGTGGCGGGAACTCAAAACTGGCTGGAGAAATTCAGTGGAATTTTTCCAAATTTCTGATTGGGCCAGACGGCAAACTGGTCGCCCGTTTTGGGTCAAGTGTCACTCCGACCTCGACCGAACTGACATCGGCGATTGAGGGTCTGCTCAAAGCCAAATGATACCATTGAGGGTTCAGGGTATCGGGTTCAGGGTTTAGGGGAAAACAACAAATCCGAGAAAGACGCATTTTTCTGTGCCTTTTTCTCGGATTTGGATTTTATGAAGCTGGAATAGCGACCAGGCAGATTCAGCTCATATCAACGATGTGCCGATTCATCCAGTTTATGGGCGCTGTGGCAAAGCAGGAGGGTTTCCATTTGGGGACGGCTCACCGTTGGGGTTTCGGGCATCTTCAAGGAATGTCTGAATTTCAGCTTTGATTTGCTCAAAGGTTTTTTCAGGAATCGCGTTTGGGTCGGTGCCCGGAGAGCGCCAGCCTTTGATGGTTGGCTCACCCATCAAAAACTGACCGTATTGCCAGTTGAGGGTTCGGTAGAGAGTCTGTTCATAGGTGAGAAAAACCAGAAACTCCTGGCCTTTCACATAGATATCCATGGCACAGTACACCTTGCTGGCTGCCCAAACGGTGACTTCCTTGAGTCGAGTGTCACCTTTGAGAACTTCCAGAATCTCAAGGGTCACCAGTTGACCATACATCGGATCACGGATTTCTTTGACTTTCTTGACCCGTACCCGACTAATTAAATCAGCCTGTACCGTTAATTCACGGGCATCCATCACCCGCAACCGACATTGTGAAGCAGTGTCTGCCTGGAAAGCTGGGACGCACACCCCAGATAATAAAAGGATTAAGCTTAAAAACAAGATTCTCATGTGAGGATAATTGAAGCGTGTAAAGTAGGACTTTTCAGGAAAGATTGAATTGTGCATTGTACCTTAAATCTCTAATTTTGAAAGAGTGTCGTTCAAAGAAATCATTTTTGGGCTTGCGCTTGGGCTGGATTTCTACCACAGTTTGATTCTTTGATCAGGGTTGGCTGTTGCACAGACTCCCGGTTAAACCCAAATCTCCTCATTTTGTTCCGAAACCACACCTATTCTTTTTCATGGCTATGTCTACCTCACCGATTATGAAATTCCCGGCGCTCAGCCAGGTTTGTTTACAATGTATTGCCTGCGAATCCACTTTTGATACCGCTCAAAATATCTACACCTGTGAAAAATGCGGTGACTTGCTTGATGTTTCCTATGACTGGAACTCACGCCTGGTGTCAGACTACCGGAAGCTTTTTGATGCCCGTCGGGCATCGGCCAACCCACTGGATATCAGTGGAGTCTGGCGCTTTCGGGAGCTACTTCCCTTCTATACCGCCGAGTCCCAAATTGTCACAATGTTTGAAGGCAACACGGCTCTGTTTGATGCGCCACGGAGCGCCGCATATGCAGGGTTGCGCCGGCTCCGGTTAAAACATCAAGGGTTAAACCCAACTGGTTCATTCAAAGACAATGGCATGACCACTGGTACAACCCAGGCAAACCGGATGCAGGCCAAAGCCGTGGCCTGTGCCAGTACGGGCAATACCTCGGCATCAATGGCCGCCTATGCTGCCCGCGCTGGAATGAAAGGAATCGTGTTTATTCCCGGCGGCCAGATTGCCTTTGGCAAACTCTCACAAAGCATGGACTACGGCGCAGTTACCCTCCAAATTGATGGCGATTTTGATGCGGCCATGCGGATTGTCCAGGAAATTGCCCGGGAAACGGACATCTATTTATTAAATTCGATTAACCCATTTCGATTGGAAGGCCAAAAAACCATCGCCTTTGAACTGCTCCAGCAACTGGAGTGGCAGGTTCCAGACCGGGTTGTGTTGCCAGGAGGAAATCTTGGGAATAGTTCGGCCATTGGCAAGGGTTTGAAGGAGTTGCACTCACTGGGTTTGATTGATCGCCTTCCCAAAATCACCATTGTTCAGGCTGAGGGTGCCAGCCCGCTGGCTCAGTACTGGGCCAGTCCATCTGGAACGCCCTTCAAAGCGGTCGAAAAGGCATTTACCCTGGCAACCGCCATTAAAATTGGCAACCCGGTTTCATGGGCAAAAGCCATCCGGGCTCTTGAGTGGACCAACGGCACCTGTATTTCTGTGTCAGAACAAGAAATTGCAGACGCCAAAGCAATTATTGGACGCGATGGCATCGGCTGTGAACCAGCATCAGCCACTACAGTCGCCGGAATGCGAAAAATGGTCACGGCTGGACACATGGACCCCGATGAAGTGGTCGTCGGCATCCTGACGGGAAATGTGCTCAAAGACCCTGACTACACGATCCAATATCACTTAGGAGAACTTTATCAGAGGTCCGAACGTCGAACTGAAATCGTAAAGGCTGATTCTCCCCTTCATTCAACCTTTGCCAACCAGCCAATCCAGGTTGCGGCAGACAAAAAAGAGATTTACAAGGTGCTGGAACATATCCTGGCAGAGGAACACAATAACTGAGGTCGCTATGTTTGGTTTAAGTTTTACGGAGCTGGTGTTTATTTTTTTTGTAGCATTGTTGATCTTTGGTCCACGCAAATTGCCTGAAATTGGTCGTACGCTGGGAAAAATGATGAATCAATTTCGACAGGCATCAAACGAGTTCAAACGCGCCTGGGAAGCTGAGGTTGATTTGGAATCCACCCGGCAAGCCCTCCAGGCCGTGAAAGATCCAATCGGGGCCATTGTCCCGGCAGTGACCGCTTCCCTCACCGCTCCGTTAGACCCCGCTCCAGCAGCCGTATCGCTTACGAAAGCAGAACCTCCGGCATCAATTGAACCGCCAGCTTCGACCATTGAAGAATTGATCCCCCCAGCACCAGAAATTTCCGCCAGCCCAGTCGCCGTGAGCCGGGGTCGGTCAGCAGTTTCAGTGGCCGCACTTCCCCCTCCCCCCAGTAAACCCAAAGTCAGCTCGATGATCGAAGGATTTGAAGGCTAAGCTCCTGAGGCGTGGGCTAAAGACACTCGGGCCTGAGCTGAAGAAACCAGGCTATCGCATCGGCAATTGATCAGTATCTGGCATTGACTCCACGTTCAAATCAACGCATGGCATTCATCAAAGGTTAAATAGTTGGGGAAACAGGGGGTCCTTTCAGCCCCAAACCCTCAACTGGTATTTGTTTATGGCTGAAACACCTGTAACCCAAGGAACAACCGAACTGGAACCCGAAGGCGCCATGGGGTTTCTCGATCATCTCGAAGAACTCCGCCAGCGCATTTTCAATATCGCCATCTTTCTCGTGGTGGCGTTTCTGGTGTGCTGGGGATTTTCCAAACCAATTTATAATTTTCTCTCGGTTCCAGTCTCTGAAGCACTCCGCAAAGCCAAATTTATGGCGGTTAAAGCCACCAGTCGGGTTCAGGAATTAAAAGAACTTGAAAATGGAAAAGTGGTGACTTTTATTTTTGAAAAAGGAGTGACGGTCGAGAAAATCAATATTCCGACGGGCACCACGGTCCAGGCAAAAATCATCCGTGACCCTGGCCAGCCGATCCGCATGGTTACGATTCAGCCGATTGTGATCGGTAAACGCATCCTACCCGAAGGGTTTCAACTTCCGTCTGACCTGCTTCCGCCAGACGCTGACCCGGCAAGTCAACTCGTGGTTCATACCGTACAGGGAGCGTTTAACCTGTATGTCAAAGTTGCTTTTTATGCCGCGATTTTCTTTTCGATCCCCTATATCCTCTATCAGATTTATATTTTTGTCTCTCCAGGGCTCTATGAACACGAAAAGAGCTATGTCTGGCCAGTCATCATTATGGGGACCTTCTTTTTCCTGCTTGGGTCAACCTTCGGCTATTACATCGCCTTCCCAAGAGCCTGTGACTTTTTGATTGGTGAAGCTGAAAACTTCCAGCCTTTTATTGAAGCAAATGAATACTTTGACCTGATTATCACGATTATTATGGGGTTAGGGCTGGTATTTGAAATTCCGACAGTGGTGTATTTCCTGGCTCGATTGGGACTGGTTACGGCTGGATTCTTGCTCAAGATCTGGCGCTTTGCGGTGGTGGCCATCATGATCCTGGCAGCCGTTCTTTCACCAACTTCCGACATTCCCAACATGATGATTTTTGCCGTTCCCATGCTTGGGTTGTACTATTTTAGTGTTGGCATTGCCTACATTTTTAACCGTCCCCGCAAAGAAGTCGCCAGCTAAGACAGAATGAAGAATGAAGAAT
>DAOQNB010000290.1:0-7143 GCA_035335845.1 Acidobacteriota bacterium
CCATAACCCTCAGCCCATAACCCTCAGCCCATAGCCCTCAGCCCTCAGCCCATAGCCCTCAGCCCACTGTCTTTACTCCAGGAGCTTGACTATGCCCGATGCGTTGATTGTGTCACTTATTCGACAGGCCCTCGAAACACTCCTCTGGATTACCGGACCAATCCTGGTGGTGGCGGTCGTGGTGGGAACAGTGGTGAGTCTGATTCAAACGCTGACTTCGATCCAGGATCAAACTTTTTCGTTTGCCCCCCGGCTCATTGCGGTGTTTGTTGTCTTTCTGATCAGTTTTCCCTGGGCCTTGAGGGTGTTGATTACTTTTACCCAAACCCTGTTTCGAGACTTTACACCATACATTCGATGACTGCTGATGTGCTCCAAACGCTGGCCGGGCTCCCAGTTCCAATCCAGATGGTGCTCGGGTTTACCATAATCCTGGCACGAGTTGGCGGGCTGGTCACCTTTGCGCCGTTTTGGGGAATGGGGGCGGCGTCAAAGCAAATCCGGGTTGTTTTTGCCCTGATTCTGGCCTGTGTGGTGGCACCGGTCGTCCTGCCTAAATTACCTCCACCACCAACCGAACTCCTGCAACTGGCACCGATTTTGATCATGGAACTGGTGCTGGGGTGTGCGCTTGGGTTTGTCGGCACTCTGGTCCTGGGGGCGTTTGAAATTGCCGCTCACGTGTTGACCTCACAGATGGGGTTTACACTGGCAACAACGATTGACCCAACGTCGCGAGCCCAAACCACAGCCCTGGGTTCATTTGCCCAAATGCTTGGGTTGATTGTATTTGTCGGGATGAATGGACATTACTGGTTTCTCACTGCCGTGGTGCAGAGTTTCGATACCCTGCCGCCGGGCGGGTTTGTCATGACGGCGCAGACGGCTCACCTGCTGTTGCGGCTTTCGGCTGATGCCCTCCGCATCGGACTGGCGCTGGCGGCACCGGTGATTATTGTCTCGTTGATGGTGGAATTTATGCTCGCCATCGCTGGCCGCACTGTCCCCCAGCTTCAAATATTGTTGAGTGGCTTTCCGATTAAAATTCTGATTTGTCTGTGGTTGATCCTGCTCACGCTCAATTTTATCCCTGGCTCGTTCCGAAGTGTGGCTGGTCGAACCCGAAGCGCCATTGCCCGTGTGCTCGCCACTTCACAATGAGCGTCAGTGAACAGGAAGACGATTTGGTGGACCTATCATGAGCGAACGCACCGAGAAACCAACCCCGAAACGGCGAGAGGACGCGCGCCGCAAAGGACAAATTGCGCGTAGTCCCAAACTGGCAAGCGCCGTTGGGTTTCTGGTGGCATTCGGGATTTTTCGGGTCACCGCCCAGGACTGGCTACACCGGGTCGAATACCTGCTCGTGTCACTGGTTCCAGCTCTGAAAGCAACCACACCGCTCACCTTACAGAGCGTCCATCAACTGTTTATTCAGGCTATCCTGGTGATTGCCTTGCCGGTGTTGATCGTTACCGTGGCGATTGCGATTGCCAGTCTGGCCGCCTATGTTTTTCAAGGAGGAATCGTTCTGAGCACCCATGGCCTGGAATCAGGCCCGGAACGACTCAACCCGGTATCTAATTTAAAAAAAATCTTCAGTCCCCAAACGGCAATTGAATCACTCAAGAGCATCCTCGAACTCATCGCCCTGATCTGGGTTTGTTACGGTGTGGTCATTCAGGGAATTGTTGAGGCACCGACCTTTATCGGGGCACCGGTGATGGTCACCCTGGCCACTTTGAGTGCGCTGCTAAACTCGCTTGGCCTGAGAGTGGGAGGCGTCCTGCTTATCTCGTCGGCACTGGATTATGGCTACAAGTGGTATTCACTTGAAAAGTCGCTGCGCATGAGCAAGCAGGAAATCAAACAGGAATTTCGCGATCAGGAAGGCGACCCCATGGTCAAAGGCCAGCGCCGTCGGGCCGCCCGTGCGATGCTCCAGCGTCGAAACCTGGCCCAGGTGGCCACCGCCGATGTCGTTATTACCAATCCAACCCATTTTGCAATTGCGATCCGATATGACCAGAACCAGTTTGCAGCACCGATTGTGGTGGCGAAGGGCGTGGATTTTGTCGCTATGCGGATTCGTGAACTGGCCCTGGAATCAAAGATTGAAATTGTCGAAAATCCGCCACTGGCACGCGCGCTCTATGTGGCTGTCGAGCCCGGCCAGATGATTCCACCTGAATTCTTCCGCGCGGTGGCTGAAGTCCTGGCCTATATTTATCGAAAAAATGGAAAACAACCTGAGTTGTAATCAATCCGGAACTCAGAACACTCCCAGAATTTCCAAATACACTCAAATGATTTAAATCAGGCAGATAAAAAGCAGGGACAGGTCAGGTTTGGTCCTTGAATTGCGTTAGAAAAAGTAGCTTTTTACTTCTCCTTAATACAAAGGCTCTCTCAGTCGGTCTCGGTCAGGCCGACTTTTTCTTTGTCTGGAAGCCTGTTTTTCCAAATATTCCGGATAAAGTTCTCAAGTACCCTAAAGTTTTTGAGCCTGAGTTCGATAAGTAAAAGTGTAGAGAGCAAAGTGATCCACAAACATCACAGCGTTCTTACCAATTTTGAATAACAAACAAAGGTGGAGGGAAGAATATGAGTTTCTCATTAATCAACAACTTGAGTTCAACAGGGTCACAGCAACGGCTCTCTTCAACAACTTCAAAATTAAACCAGACACTTCAACGATTGTCCTCAGGGTTGCGCATCAACAAATCAGGCGACGATGCCGCCGGTTTGGCCATTGCCAATTCGTACCGCAACGACGTTACAACCATCACCCAGGGTGTTCGCAATGCCAATGACGGAGTCTCGACACTCCAGATTATTGACGGTGGGTTAAACACCATTTCAGGCTTGCTCGACCGGGCCACGACTCTGGCCGCACAATCAGCCTCCGATACCTTTACTGGAAACCGGGACACGCTCAACTCTGAATTAACCAAAGTGTTTGATGAAATTACGCGCCAGGCTGAAAACATTGGTCTTGGTGGCGCCTCTGGAACAAACGAAGGCCGATACAATAAAAACATTGGTGTGTATATCGGTGGCGGAACTGATGCGTCAGCCGCTAATAATCAGGTGAATCTTGATTTGACCAATTCCCGGGTTGATAAAACCGGACTCAACCTCAACAACCTCAATATCGGAACGGGTACGGGCAGCGTGACTGGCAACCAGAGTCTGGCTTCAGGCCTGGCCACCGCCGAAACCTTGACCTTCCAGAAAGTGGGTTCGAGCGGCAACCTGGAATCATTTTCCATTGATCTCTCAGCCGGTGCCTCGGCTTCAAACGTGGTTGATACGATTAATAATGACGCCAACATCCAGGCCGCCGGGATCAAGGCCGAAATTGACACCAACAACAAGTTGGTTTTGAAATCAGCCAATTTGTTTACCGTTTCGTCAAGCGACGCTGATGGTGCCAACCAAACCGGCATTGCCGGGGCAGGCGCCGCCGCCAATGATATCGCCATCACCAGTGCCGTTCACAGCGTCACCAAGTCAGTTGGGGCTGCCACAGCAGCCGGCTCACAAACCCTCAGTTTCAGCGGTGATGAAATTGGTGTGGATACTGGGTCCCATAGTGTGTCATTCACCACCAGCACCACTGCCGCCACTGGCGCTTCCAATGCCGCCACGGCTATCAACAGCGACACGACCCTGCGAAGTTCCGGTGTGTTTGCCGTCGTCAACAAAGCCAATGGATCTGAAGTTTCCTTCATCTCATTAAAGAGTTTTGACCTGGCTGTTTCCAACGACGCCACGGCGGGTGCCAACAACAATATTTCGTCCCAATCACCAACCACGGCGGGTGCCGCCACCCTGACCGGCGGTGTGGATGGTGCCAAAAACGCCATCGAAGCCATTAAGAACGCCATTTCGACCCTGGGAACGATTCAGGGCAAAGTCGGGGCTGGCCAAAACAACCTGACCCAGGCCATTGATCTGGCCACCTCACAACTGTCCAACTATCAGGCGGCTGAATCAGCCATCCGCGATTCAGACATTGCCTCTGAAGCTTCGAACCTGGCCCGACTCACAACCTTGCAACAAGCTGGTGTTTCGGCCTTAGCGCAGGCAAACCAATCAAATCAAGCTCTGCTCTCGCTGCTGCGGTAAGTCCTTTCGCCTGACTTTTCTCCGAAGAACAATTCCAGTTTTGTTTCGCATCAGCAGGGCGCGAATCAAAGCTGGAATTGATTCTTGTTTCAATGGAGTGAAGTATGTACCCCGAATTTGCAACGCTCCCTGGGCTCTTTCGACTTGAGCCATCGGAAAAAATCCATGGCACCGGTCTCCGAAATTCACAACCTGCCGAACCAATCAGCGCGGGCCAAAAAACAGGCATCGAGACGGACGTCCCGGTACCCGGAATTCAAAAAGGACCCGCGTCGGCACACCAAACCATCACTGAAATTACTGATGCCCTTAATATTTCGCTTCGGTTTCGACGCGATGAAGCCACCCACCAGATTGTCGTTGAGCTGATGGATCGAAACTCAGGTGAGTTGATTCGACAGGTTCCGAGTGAAACGATGCTACGGCTTTCGACTGCGCTGAGCGAACTGCAAGGGCCATTTATCAACCTGGCTGGATAGGGTTCTCATCAATCACCGCAAGCAGGGTCGGGCAAGCCACTTGAAATGACTGCCAACTGATGTGGACCAATTGAGGTATGTATGTCTGGAATAACAAATCTCAGCGGAGTAGGAAGCGGGATTGATTTTGGTGTGATTACCGATTCACTGGTGGCCATCCGAAGCCGACCAATTACTCAATTATCGAGTACCCAGTCCGGGTATCGCGGACGGGCTGATGTGCTCAAGCAATTGAATACGCGGCTGATTACGCTCAAAGAAGCCATCGGAGGCTTAACTGACCGCACACTGAGCACTGGACGCTTTACGGCGTCGTCCACCCCTACCGTTACCACAGCCACGGCGGCCACGACCGCGTCACTGGGCACCGTCCAGGTTGAAGTTCTCCGCCTGGCAAGCCAGTTTTCACAGGCCACCACCGGGTTTCCAACTACAGAAACGGCAATTTTGGCCAATGGCGCCACCACTGCCACGTTTGAACTGCGCAAAGGCGGGGCCACGACCGGCACACCGCTGACGATTACCACGGCGAATAATTCCCTGGCTGGATTACGCGACGCCATCAACAGCGCCAAAGCCGGGGTCTCAGCCTCAATTGTGGATGTCGCCGGCAATGGAACTCAAAATCAACTGGTGTTGACCTCAACCGAGACCGGGGCGGCGGGGAGCGTGGAACTGGTTGAAACGACGAGTACTGGCACTGGCACGGCGCTCAACCTGCGTTCCGTCGGTCTGGCTGGAGCCAACCTGGATGCCTCACTCAAAATTAACGGCCTGGAGATTTCCCGCCCTGGCAATACGATTTCCGATGCTCTGACTGGAGTTTCCCTGTCATTGAAAAGCACCGGGACCACCACCATTAGCATTACCAGCAATACCAGCACCCTCAAAAGTAAAATTGAGAATTTTGTGACGGCGTACAATGCGGCGCAGGACCTGATGAATGACCAGTACAAGCCGGATTCAAAAGGGAGAGCCAGTGGGATACTGGCTGGAAACCCAACGTTGCGGCAGGTTCAATACGAACTTCGCAACCTGCTTCAAACAAACGCAACCGGGAATGGCGGGAACCTGACAGGGCTGTCACAAATTGGACTGGGCCGCGATGCAACTGGAAAAATCACCATTGATCAGGAAACACTCAACACAAAACTGACTGACTCACTGGCTGATGTGCAGGCTTTATTTACCGGAAAAACCGAGACTCAAACTGGACTGGCACAATTTTTCGAAACCTCAGTCAGCCCAATTGTCAGTACCATCGAACAGGCAATCACTGGGTTTCAATCCTCAATCCAGCAACTTGATAAAAATATTGCCGATCAACAAACCCGGCTGTTGACCTATCGCAAAGCGCTTGAACATCGTTTTTCGGTTGTGGATGCCGCTATCGGCCAGATCAACGGCCAATCCGCAGCTTTGACGTCGGTTATTAAGTCGCTTGATTCCAGCAAAACCGACTGATGAAAGAATTGGGCTGAGGGCTGAAGAAATCGGGCTGGGGGCTGAAGAAACTGGGCTGAGGGCTCGCAAGCTCGGAGCAATCGAAGGGATGAGAAATGAGGGATGAAATAAAACCAATTCCTCAACTCCCAGCCCTTAGCCCTTAGCCCCAAGCCCCAAACCCGACGTCGTCAACCCTTTAAAGAATGGTCACGTTCTTCAAACAGCAGGGTAAAAACAAAGCGTTCAACAGGTACCGCCTGAGCATCATCCGCGTCAAAGACCTTCAGAATATAAGAATCTTCTTCTAGTTCTGACACATCCAGTTCGACGGCAAATGCCCGATCTGGTGTAAATGGCAACTCAACCGAAGCCAGCTCGGCACTCTGGTGCTGGCGCTCGATACTATAGAGCCGGGCAATCAAATGCTGGTCTGGCGTTTCATCCACAACCGTCAAATTGAGTAAAATTCGATCCTGGTTGAGCGGCACTTCCAGTGTTGGAATCGCCAGGCCCAAATCCCGAAACGAGAGCGCGGGCGCTGGTGCCAGGGCAAAGACGGGCAGCGTCAATTGTTGCGCGAGTGCCTGCATGGCCAACTTTCCAATTGCCAGCAGTTTGAGCGCGGTTGATTCCGGTTCGCTCTGGGCAAGCGTTGCCCGGATTGCCTGCGACACAGCCGCTAATCGAGTTTGGGTCTCAAGTTGGGCTCGTGAATGTCGGGAGGTCTGCACATAGGCATTGGCCAGTATCTGTTCAGAACCGGTCAGTTTTCCCAATACAAAATCTTCGATCAATTCTTGTTCGCACAGGTGCATTGCAGCCTGAGCAATTTCGTCGTGCCACAACTGGTCAGAAATTGCCTGTACTTGCAAGGAATCAAGCGTTCCCAAAAGGAACTGTCGCAATTGGTTTTTTTCAAGTGGCGGCCAGGCCGTGGTCATAATAACTCCTTCAACAATAACAACTAAGGTATATCAACGCCTGAGGGATGAAGGATGAAGCAAGTGTTCTTTTGATCTTCATCAACTTCTCGTTTTCTTCATTCTTCATTCTTCATTCTTCATTCTTCATTCTTCATTCTTCATTC